>NZ_LCWL01000137.1:0-316 GCF_001441695.1 Alishewanella sp. WH16-1
AACCGGAGTCGCGATCTGCGATGGTGGTTTAGGCGATAGAGGTAGATGTGTGGCTAATCTTTAAACGGAGAAAGATGGCTTTGAGCGAATAGGATTAGACCATTACCGAGTAGTTGACAGTGTTACTACTATCAGTAAATAACCACACTTTATATATAAATATAACAGTCTATCTGTATAAAAGTATTTTCTTTATTTCATTTGGTACTTCTAGAGAGTCAAGCTTCAAGTGATAGCCATGGTAATAAAGTTGGTTATTGGTGCAAACGTTGTCATACATAAATTTAATCCAAAATCCCTGAGGGATCCCCACAAA
>NZ_LCWL01000058.1:0-611 GCF_001441695.1 Alishewanella sp. WH16-1
TCCCGCCTCCTACTCGATCGCAAACTTAGTATATCAATGTACTTCAGGGAGAAACCTTATGCCACCTGTGATCCGCCATGCCGAGCCAGCCGATTTAGCCGCTGTCAAAGCCATCTATGACCAACCCAGCGTCTATGCCAATACGTTGCAGCTGCCGTTTCAACCGCAAGCGAAGTGGCAGAGTCTGTTTGAGCCGCAGCCGGGTTTTTATAATCTGGTGGCTGAGCTCGAAGGCCAGGTGGTGGGGCAGCTTGGGTTACAGGTGATGCAAAATCCACGGCGACGGCATGTAGCGGAGATTGGCATGGGCGTTGCTGAGCCATTTCAGGGGCAGGGTATTGGTTCGGCCTTGTTACGTGCCGCGCTGGATTTAGCCGATAACTGGTTGGCCCTGCGCAGGGTGGAGCTGTTGGTCTACAGCAGTAACGAGTCGGCGATTGCACTGTATGAACGTTTTGGCTTTGAAGTTGAGGCTGAACTGGCCGATTATGCCTATCAATACGGCAACTATATCAGTGCGCTGGTGATGTCGCGGCTACGAAATACGGCTTAAGGGCAACAAAAAACCGCCGGTGGGCGGTTTTTTTATTCGTGCGCCGGGCATGGCGCGC
>NZ_LCWL01000083.1:0-326 GCF_001441695.1 Alishewanella sp. WH16-1
AAAGAAACTGAATCGGCCGGTAAAGAAGTCCTCCGTTGCAATTGTTTATAACTTTTTCAACCCCTTTTCTGTATCTTCGCCCCTAATCATCGGATGACCTTGAAACTTGGCATGAACGTTGGGTACCCTGACCAGGTAATACCATCCGAGTTTCAGCCAAATCGATCAATAAACAACGAAGCAGTAGGCGAATAAACATTGCAAAAATTGTTTATTTGCAAATATCTCGAGAACGGTTGGAGCTAGAGCATTTTTGAGGGCATTTTTGGCAGGGTTGAGCCATCGCCTCAGGGATGTCGGTAACTTTTTATCTTTCCATAGAGCCA
>NZ_LCWL01000032.1:0-279 GCF_001441695.1 Alishewanella sp. WH16-1
CGAATAAACATTGCAAAAATTGTTTATTTGCAAATATCTCGAGAACGGTTGGAGCTAGAGCATTTTTGAGGGCATTTTTGGCAGGGTTGAGCCATCGCCTCAGGGATGTCGGTAACTTTTTATCTTTCCATAGAGCCATCGTCCGCCCCCCTATTGTTATAAACAAAAAAGTTAGTTACAGAGCCCTATAGGGGGTCGGTAATTTCGGGCCATTTTTTCGTCGAAAATCGGGAAGTTTTTCGGTGGAAAATTTTTCTGACCTTGAATAAATTTTTTTTC
>NZ_LCWL01000140.1:0-600 GCF_001441695.1 Alishewanella sp. WH16-1
CTGAGGTATCCCCACGAAATAGGATGATAAAACAAAGGATTAAATAAATTGGTATAGGAAGGGAACATTCATGGCGCTCGATGATCAGATCTTTCGCCAAAAAAAACAATCAGGAATCGCCATGAATGTTCAGCACATCCTAACCAATTTCATTCACGCTGTCACACCTTCTATGCATAGTGCCCGGCGCAAGGCGCTACAAAATATAGTCTTAAGTGCCTCGACCCAGCAGCAACTCACAGTCACTTCACTTGGACGTAATCTTGATACGCAAGCCTATGAAAAACATCGAATAAAAAGTGCTGATCGCCTGCTCTCCAATACGCAACTTTTTTATGAGTTACCGCACATTTATCAACAACTGGCCCGATATTTTGCAGGTTATCAAGCACAGCCAGTGATTTTGGTCGACTGGTCAGACTTAGAGCCCGGCCAGCAGTTCTTCCTGCTGCGCGCCGCATTGGCATGTGAGGGGCGTTCGATAACCCTTTATGAGGAAGTTCATTCTCTGGCGACTAAAGATAAACCCCAAACTCATCAGCAATTTCTAAGGCGCCTTCACGCAATACTACCGGCAAGCTGCAAGCCCGTTATCGTTAC
>NZ_LCWL01000063.1:0-577 GCF_001441695.1 Alishewanella sp. WH16-1
CCCTTGCTGATAATATCGCCTACTTATATTAAGCTTTTGCTCTTTACAGAGCAGTATCCCAAGGGAACAAAGAGCGAGCACTCGTCTATGCTTAACGGTATTAGCCTGATAACGTCGTTGTAAGCCAGCCTTCTCACCCGCACTGCCAAGCAGGTAATGAAACCAGTTAGCCAGGGCTGCCAAGAGCAGTAAGATCTCCAAGCGTGATTTCTTGCGAGTACCATGTAGATCGCTACCTAACCCGTAACGGTGACTTTTTTGATCCCGGAAGCTTTCTTCTATCTGCATTCGGCAGCTATAGCATTTGGCAATTTTCTCGGCATATCCATGACTTTCTGGTAAAGAGGAAACTAATAGCCAAGGCTCTTTGTATTGCCTGTTTTTATCTCTTTTCAATAACTTGTAACCTTTTCCAACCAAAACAGCTTGTGTTTCATAGCTCTGAGATTGGGTGAGTAAGATGTTGCCGACATGCTTGGGCTTGGCTTTGGCCTTACGATAAAATTGGTTAACAGTGATAAACTCTTCCTGCTCTGCCACTTTCAGCTTCACATTCCCTCTGACTCTGGCGACATAA
>NZ_LCWL01000142.1:0-533 GCF_001441695.1 Alishewanella sp. WH16-1
ATTGCATGAGATAGAGCAAACAGTGTTAAGCCATGTGAGTGGTGATAACGAAGGATGTTTGGTTTAGCGCAAGGCGCAGGCTGAGCGAGTGAGGGAGTGTACGAGGTGTACATGACCGAGCGAGTGAAGAATGCAACGCAGCGATAAGGCAAACAGACAAGTTAGCATTGGTCTGTAGCTCAGGTGGTTAGAGCGCACCCCTGATAAGGGTGAGGTCGGTAGTTCGAGTCTACTCAGACCAACCAAATTTCGCTTTATGCGTCGTTGCTTCCCTACTCGCATACCTAAGTATGCTTCTCAGGAAAGCGCCTTGCCTAAAACGAAATTACTTTGATTTGGGGTTATAGCTCAGCTGGGAGAGCGCCTGCCTTGCACGCAGGAGGTCAGCGGTTCGATCCCGCTTAACTCCACCACTACTTAAAGCGTTACGCTGATAATGATTGCTCAAAAAATTCAAATCAAACTGTTCTTACGAGAAAGTGATTCTTAGAAGAATGATTTGATTTGAGTTTATCTCAAACTGCTCTTTAACA
>NZ_LCWL01000005.1:0-517 GCF_001441695.1 Alishewanella sp. WH16-1
GCGGTAGCGCTTGTTCAGGTATAGCTCGTCAATGCCCAGGATGCGGGGCGTCTCGAAGCGGTGCCAGCGCCCCAGCAACTCGGCGCGGGCGTTGAAGATGTCGCGCACCGTCTTCTCGTCCAGGCCGGTCTGTGCCGCCACAAAGGTGTAGGGGTGGTTGAAGGATTCCTTCTCCACGTACTCATGCAGCCGCAGTGTCATACGGAATCCGTCCACCATCTCCGGTAGCTGGGGCCTGAATGTTGTCTTGCAGGCCCGGCAGGTGTATCGGCGGCGGACCACCCAGAGAGTGACCCGCTTGCCGTGGATGGGCAGATCACGATAGGGAACGTCACGCTTGCCGAACCGTACGAACTCACCCTGCACGCCGCATTCCTCGCAGGCGATGGGATCGGGCACGTCCACCTGGAAGTGCATTTCGTCGTCGGTTGATTTGCAGCCCAGTACTTGGTATTGCGGCAGGTGAAGGATGTTGTCGGGAAGTTCGGTCATGGTGTTGTATAGGCGTAGGTGTCAG
>NZ_LCWL01000144.1:0-460 GCF_001441695.1 Alishewanella sp. WH16-1
GTATATAAAGGCCTACAGAATGAACTCTGTAGGCTTTTTTTATGCATATTAGCCAAGCGCTGGAAACCGTTTTAGTAAATAGTCATACCGTTAACTTTGATAGTTTGTCAGATGTTTTAGACCCTGGACTTATTGAAACAGGGCTTAGCATTGCCGGTGTATCCACGATCAGAACTCGCCGTCTTCCCATGGAGCAAATGGTATGGGCAGTACTGGGTATGGCCCTGTTTCGTAATATGTCTATAAAACAGCTTGTATCTCAGATGGATATCTTGTTGCCAGGCAAAGTACCTTATGTTGCGCCAAGTGCCGTCGTACAGGCCAGGCAGCGTTTAGGCTACGAAGCGATAGAGCATATATTTAATCTCACCGCTGGACATTGGAATCAGCAAGCTGACCATCCCAATTGGTGCGGATTAACGCTATTAGGTGTGGATGGTGTTGTGTTTCGTACCGAAGA
>NZ_LCWL01000013.1:0-452 GCF_001441695.1 Alishewanella sp. WH16-1
GGGGATCCCTCAGGCAATTTATGTCTTAAAAAATGAGGATTATACTTTTTCAACATTGGTCAAATTTAGTACTAAATGCAAACCAGGAACTAAAATTGAGACTTCAGAAAAATTTTCAAATGGAGAGCCAAAAATTTTAAAATGTAATGAAGAGGGAACTTCGCTAAGTTTTGAGGCTACTTGGAATCAAACGGAACCCATCACTTCTTGGAGCGAAAATCTTAATGGCTTTAAATTTAATGAGTACTTTTATTCTTGGAACTTCGACAGGCTTGACAGAGAGATCACTCTAAATAAAGCAAAGTAGCTAACAAAGCGGTCAAACATCGTTCCGCTGCGCTCCACTGGACAGAATTTAAGTCGCGGCTTTGTGGTTTTGCTGCGCAAAAGTATTCCACAAAACCGCAACTTAAATTCTGCCGTTTACCGCGGCGTTATACGTTTTCTGAATT
>NZ_LCWL01000135.1:0-81028 GCF_001441695.1 Alishewanella sp. WH16-1
ATTTGTGTATAAGAGACAGGCTTCGGCCGGGTATTTTTTGCTCCACCCTGCAACTTTCCTGCCGCATCTCGCTCAAAATTTATACTGAACCTTTTATCGAAACAAAGCGTAACTGCCAATACCAGGGTTATTTTTTGTACTTCGCTGGGCAAAACTGCCGTTTAGTGTCTACCTTTAACATAACAGCTAAGCAGTTATGCCGGACGACGGGCTGGAGGTGTATATGGGGATCTTTGAGCATTTCAGGACACGTTACGAAACTACCAAAGAGGAGGAAATGAGCCTGCAGGAATTCCTGCAACTATGTAAAAAAGACAAAAGCTGCTACAGCACCGCCGCTGAGCGGCTGTTACAAGCGATTGGCGAGCCCGAGTTAATTGATACTTCGCATGATCCTAAACTAAGCCGACTGTTTTCCAACCGGGTGATCGCCCGCTACCCCGCCTTCCATGAGTTTTACGGCATGGAGGATGCTATCGAACAAATTGTCTCTTACCTGAAGCACTCGGCGCAGGGGCTGGAAGAACGCAAACAAATTCTGTATTTGCTGGGCCCGGTCGGCGGCGGTAAATCCTCATTAGCGGAAAAACTCAAAGCCCTGATGCAACAGGTACCGATTTACTACCTGAAAGGCTCGCCGGTACAGGACCATCCGCTATGTCTGTTCGATGCCGCCGAGGATGGCGCTATTCTGGAGCAGGAATACGGCATTCCGAAACGTTATCTGCGCGCCATTATGTCGCCCTGGGCCAGTAAACGGCTGCACGAATTTAACGGCGATATCAGCCAGTTCCGGGTAGTCAAGCGCACGCCGTCGATTCTGGATCAGCTGGCGATTGCCAAAACTGAGCCGGGTGATGAGAACAATCAGGATATCGCCGCGCTGGTAGGTAAAGTGGATATCCGTAAGTTAGAGCATTATGCGCAAAATGATCCTGATGCCTACAGCTACTCCGGCGCCCTGTGTCGCGCCAATCAGGGGCTGATGGAGTTTGTTGAGATGTTTAAAGCGCCGATTAAAGTGCTGCATCCGCTGCTGACCGCTACACAGGAAGGGAATTACAACGGTACCGAAGGGCTGGCTGCCCTGCCGTTTGACGGCATTATTCTGGCGCACAGTAACGAGTCAGAATGGCAAACTTTCCGCAATAACAAAAACAACGAAGCCTTTTTAGATCGGGTCTACATCGTCAAAGTCCCTTACTGTTTACGTGTCAGTGAGGAAATGAAGATTTATCAAAAACTGTTGGAACATAGTGAACTCAGCCAGGCACCCTGTGCCCCCGGTACCTTGAGCGCACTGGCGCAATTTGCAGTGCTGTCACGGCTAAAAACCCCGGAAAACTCCAGTATCTACTCGAAAATGCGGGTTTATGATGGTGAAAGCCTGAAAGATACCGATCCTAAGGCCAAGTCGTATCAGGAGTATCGTGACTTTGCCGGTGTCGATGAAGGCATGACGGGCCTGTCAACCCGCTTTGCCTTTAAGATCCTGTCACGGGTCTTTAATTTCGACAGCACCGAAGTGGCCGCTAACCCAGTACATTTATTCTATGTGCTGGAGCAACAGATAGAGCGCGAGCAGTTCCCGGCAGACACCGCAGAGCGCTATCTGGAACATCTGAAAGGTTTCCTGATCCCTAAATATGTCGAATTTATCGGCAAAGAGATTCAAACTGCTTATCTGGAGTCCTACTCTGAATATGGACAAAACATCTTTGATCGCTATGTGATCTATGCCGACTTCTGGATCCAGGATCAGGAATACCGCGATCCGGAGACCGGCCAGTTGTTTGACCGCTCAGCCCTGAATTCTGAGCTGGAGAAAATTGAAAAGCCAGCTGGCATCAGTAACCCAAAAGATTTCCGCAATGAAATCGTTAACTTTGTGCTGCGCGCCCGTGCCAAAAATCATGGCAAGAATCCTACCTGGACCAGCTATGAAAAACTCAGAACAGTGATAGAGAAGAAAATGTTCTCCGGCACTGAAGAGCTGCTGCCAGTGATTTCGTTTAATGCCAAAACCAGCACTGAGGATCAGAAAAAGCATGACGACTTCGTCAACCGGATGATGGAGAAAGGTTATACCCGTAAGCAAGTCCGTTTGCTGTCTGAATGGTATTTGCGGGTACGGAAATCGCAGTAACGGCGGAGGTGGTATGGTGCATTTTATTGATCGCCGGCTCAACGGAAAAAACAAAAGCGCGGTTAATCGCCAGCGTTTTATCCGCCGTTATAAGCAACAAATTAAGCAGGCGGTATCCGATGCGATCAGTAAACGCAGTGTGACCGATTTACACAAGGGTGAGAGTGTCAGCATACCGGCGCGGGATATCACTGAGCCGTTTTTCCACCAGGGTCAAGGCGGTATCCGGCAGCGGGTGCATCCGGGCAACGACCAGTTCAGCCCGGGTGACCGCATTCCACGGCCACAAGGTGGTGGTGCTGGCAGCGGCCAGGGCGATGCCAGTGCCGATGGTGAAGGCAACGACGACTTTGTCTTTGCCATCTCCAAGGATGAATATCTGGACCTGTTGTTTGAGGATTTGGCGCTGCCGGATCTGAAACATAATCAGTTGGATAAGCTGGTACAATACAAAACGGTGCGAGCTGGCTATCGTGCCGAAGGCGTACCAGCCAATATTGATATCGTACGCTCGCTACGCGGCTCTCTGGCACGGCGCATTGCGATGTCCGCTGATAAAAAGCAACAGCTAAAGCAAGCTGAGGCCGAGCTTGCAGAGCTGGAGCAGGCCGCAGTACCGGATGAATTGGCACGGCGCGCGCTATTGGAGCACATCGCAGAGCTGAAGCAAAAACTGGCTGCCGTCCCCTTTATCGACAGCTTTGATTTACGCTTTCGTAATTATCAAAAGAAGCCAGAGCCGACCAGTAAGGCGGTGATGTTTTGCCTGATGGATGTCTCAGGCTCGATGGACCAGGCCACCAAAGAGATGGCTAAACGCTTCTATATATTGCTGTATCTGTTCTTAAGCCGCAGCTATAAAAATGTCGAAGTGGTGTATATCCGCCACCATACCCAGGCCAAAGAAGTCGACGAACAGGAGTTTTTCTATTCCCAGGAAACCGGCGGAACTATCGTGTCCTCGGCGCTGAAGCTAATGCAGGAAATTATTGCCAAACGGTTTGACCCACAGGAATGGAATATCTATGCCGCTCAAGCGTCGGACGGCGACAACTGGGCAGAAGATAGCCCACTCTGTGCCGAACTATTGGCCAGACAGATCCTGCCGGCCGTACGTTATTACGCTTATATTGAAATCAGTCCACGCGCGCATCAGTCGCTGTGGGAACAATACCAACAATTACAGGCCAGTCAGCCTAAGCTGGCGTTGCAGCAAATCCGTGAAGTCAGTGATATTTACCCGGTGTTTCGCGAACTCTTTAAAAAACAAGCTGCCTGACGGAGGTCTTCAGTATGTCTAACTCCGCTTTAACCAGCCGCGCCTGCTTACCCGATGGTCCCGACTGGACGTTCGAGCTACTGGCGAGCTACCAACAGGAAATTGCCCGGGTTGCCGCGCACTATCAGCTGGATACCTATCCCAATCAGATTGAGGTGATTACCGCTGAGCAAATGCTGGATGCCTATTCCAGTATTGGTATGCCGATTGGCTATCACCACTGGTCTTATGGCAAAAAATTTATTCAAAGCGAGCAGCACTACAAAAGAGGCTATATGGGGTTGGCCTATGAAATCGTCATCAATTCCGATCCCTGCATTGCCTATCTGATGGAAGAAAATACCCTGCCAATGCAGGCACTGGTGATGGCGCACGCCTGCTATGGCCATAATTCGTTTTTTAAAAATAATTACTTGTTCCGCACCTGGACCGACGCCTCATCAATTATCGATTATCTGGTGTTTGCCAAAAACTATGTCAGCAAGTGTGAGGAGAAATACGGTATCGCCGAAGTCGAAAATTTTCTCGACTCCTGTCATGCCTTGATGAATTATGGCGTTGATCGTTATAAGAGACCCCAGAAGATCTCAATGGCGGAGGAGCAAAAACGCCAGCAACAGCGGGAAGCCTTTTTACAATCGCAGGTTAACGAGCTATGGCGCACCTTGCCGGCTAAAGCCAGCACCAATCCGACTGAAGCACGCTTCCCGGCCGAGCCACAGGAAAACATTCTGTATTTTATTGAAAAAAATGCGCCCTTGCTGCAACCCTGGCAACGTGAGCTAGTCAGGATAGTGCGCAAAATCTCGCAGTATTTCTATCCACAAAAACAAACCCAGGTGATGAACGAGGGCTGGGCAACGTTCTGGCACTATACGCTGCTGCAACATCTGTACGCTGAAGGCAAACTGAGCGACCGTTTTATGCTGGAAGTGTTACATAGCCACACTAATGTGGTGTTGCAACCGCCTTATAACAGCAAGTATTACAGCGGTATTAACCCCTATGCGCTGGGCTTTGCTATTTTTAGTGATATCCGCCGGATTTGTGAAAACCCGACCGCTGAAGATAAAGCCTGGTTTCCGGAGCTCGCCGGTAGCGACTGGCTACAGAGCCTGCATTTTGCGATGCAGAACTTTAAAGATGAGAGCTTTATCAGTCAGTATCTGTCGCCGAAAGTGATGCGGGATTTTCATTTATTCGCCGTTACCGACAATAGTAAGGAAAGCAGCCTTGAAGTCAGTGCTATCCATAATGCCGAGGGCTATCAGCAGATCCGGCAGTTATTGTCAGCTCAGTATAATCTAAGCCAGCTGGAGCCAAATATTCAGGTGCAACAGGTCAATCTGAATACGGATCGGGCGCTGACATTGCGTTACATTCCACACCAGGAGATCCCGCTGGGTGGCGCGATTGAGCAGGTGATGCGCCACTTACACCGCTTGTGGGGTTTTGAGGTCCGGCTGGAGCAACTGCAAAGCGATGGCAGCGTGCAGCTACTGGCACGCTGCCCAGAGCCGGCTTAATCCTGATGCCGGGTTACCCGGTTGCGGCCATCGGCTTTAGAGGTATAAAGCGCTTTATCCGCAGCATCCAGCCACTGCAGATAATCCTGCATCGCCGCACTGCGTTCCGCCAGGCCAAAACTCATGGTTAGCCGGATCGTCTGGCCCTGGTAAGTCAACTCGGTCTGTTCAATTTTACGGCGAATGCGCTCGGCCAGATAATTGGCCTGATCGGCGCTGGTATCCAGCAGTAAGATAGCAAACTCCTCACCACCATAACGACCCGGTAAGTCGGTACTGCGCAAGCTTTTGCGGATTATCTCTGCCACAGTTTTAATGACCAGATCGCCCGCCGCATGGCCATAACCATCGTTGATGCGCTTAAAGTAATCGATATCACACATGATCAGCGTGCTGCTATGCTGCGGATAACGCTGCAGCCGGTTAAACTCCAGCTTCAGATTTTCTTCCCAATTGCCGCGATTGCGCATTTGCGTCAGATAATCGGTTGTCGATAACTGCCGTAACTGCCCATTCATTGACTGTAATTCCAGCTTACTGACCGCTGCATCTGTCACGTCATAAATAATAAAACACAGGTGACTGACCTGACCGCGACTGTCGGTGATCGGGAAAATGGTACTATTCTGATACATATAATCAGCATGACCGGTGATAGAACGGTAGTTTTTAAAACGGAAAATATAGGGCCGCTGCTCCCAAATCGTAAAAGCGCGGTTTTTTAATAGAAAGACGGGATCACATTTACGACGTAGCCAGTCTTCGTCAATTTCCGGGAACAAGTCAAACAGGCTGCGTTCTCTGACCTGGCGCGGCAACAAACCACTGTGGTTTTCCATAAAACCGTTCCATAACTGGATCTGATACTGGGTGTCCACCACCACTAAACCCACATCAACGGTTTGCAGCATATCCATTAGCCAATGCAGCTCTGAAGCACCAAAATCTTTCAGGGTCATTCAGCATCATCCATCAAAAAAGCCAGCTTATAGCGGAAAGTTTTCAGACTATCTTCGGTAAACAACAGCAATAAATCACAGTGTATATTAAAACCTTCGATACCATAACTGAGCTCAATCGTCAGCGTTTTACGCCAACGTTTGGCATTGGCTTTAATCAGCTCACTGACCGGCGCGTGCTGCCCCAGCACCACCGGATGGCCCTGACTAAAACTAATATCCAGCTGTTCAGCAATACCTTTTAATACTGCCCCAATCAGGATATTTGCCACATCCATCAGTAGTTCCAATTCGGCGGCACTGGTCAGCTCGCCCTGATAATTCAGCAAACGCGCAATATCAGCAAAACTGGAGTCAGTTAAGATCAATAAGGCTTCACCGGCAATACCACTGCCAATAAAACCCTGACAGACACCTGAAGTCTGGCTGTCCGGGGCAATGGAGGCCAACGCCATAGTCAGTTCACTGACCTCAATCAAATTGACATTCGGGATCGGTAACTTAACAAACACCTTAAGCAAGCGCGCCAGTAAATCACCGGCCTGGCCCATGGCAACGTTTGCCACTTCCTGAAACACATCGCGTAGCTCAAGATCTAACTCCGTAACCTGAACCAGATGCGCTTGCCCCTGCTGCGTTCTTGGTGCAGTTGCTACCGCCGTTTGTAGCAGCGCAGCCAGCGCCTGCGGCTCGACCGGTTTCTTCAGAAAGGCTTTCGCCCCCAGCGCCATCACTCTTTGGTGTGCTTCCGGTTGAATATCGCCAGAAACGACAACAATCTGTACTGGCAGTTGCAGCTTCTTTAACTCTGCCAATACCTGATAGCCATCCATTACCGGCATGTTCAAATCGAGGAACAGCCAGTCAAAGGGTTGTTTTTTCAGACTGGTCAGGGCATCAGCCCCATGGCCGGCGAACTGCACCGTTTTCTGCCAGTCCTGTGGTAATATTTTGGCCAGTTGTTTTCGGGCCAGATTGGAATCGTCGCAAATTAATACAGCGGGCGTCATAACTTTCTCGCTTGAATGCGGTCTGACCTTATCATAACGTTGATTGACTGTTGGAGCAGCAAATGTTTTTAAAAAAATTTAATAATACTAAGCTACTAGTTGCACTGTTACTGGCAGTTGCCAGTGGCGGCCTGACCGCCGCCGATATTACGGCGAAGCTACCCTCCCGCATCAGCACAGTAACGGCGGGCGGTGAGCCGGTGGTGTTACTGGGCGACGAACTAAAAACCGGTCAAGCGGCACCGGCTTTTAAAGTGGTTGACAATAATTTTAAACCGGTTGCGTTGGCTGATTTCAAAGGGCAGACCGTTTTACTTAGTGTCGTACCCAGTATCGATACCGGCATCTGCTCGCTGCAAACTAAACGTTTTAACGAAGAAGTCAGTAAGTTACCCGACTCTGTAACCCTGCTCACCATCAGCACCGATCTGCCGTTCGCCCAGAAACGTTTTTGCGAACAAGAACAGGTTGCCAACATGGCGGTACTATCAGATGCTGTCTGGCGCGATTTTGGCAGCAGCTACGGCTTATTGATTAAAGATATGGGTTTATTAACCCGGGCAATTATTATTATCGATAAGCAAGGTAAGGTAGTGTACCAACAACTGGTACCTGAACTGGCGCAGGAACCCGATTACAATGCGGCTTTGCAAGCGCTGCAAAAAGTCCTCGGCAGTTAAGCAAAAAACCCGGTGCAAACCGGGTTTTTTAAGTACGGATTAGCGGTTAACCTAACAGGCTGACTAAGTGCTTGCTGACCTGCTCTACCGGCAGCGTACCATCGATATGATGATACTGAGTCTCGCCACGCTCTGCTGCTTTACGGTAGTAGCCTACCAGTAATTCGGTTTGCTCATGATAAATGGCTAACCGCTTACGCACCGTTTCTTCCACATCATCAGCGCGGATCACCAAGTCTTCACCGGTTTCATCGTCTTTACCGGCAACTTTAGGTGGATTATATACCAGGTGGTAGACCCGACCTGACGCCGGATGTACCCGACGGCCGCTCATCCGCTCGACGATAACATCATCCGGTACATCAAATTCAATCACATGATCAACCTTGATGCCGGCTTCCTGCATCGCATCAGCTTGCGGAATGGTGCGTGGAAAACCATCCAGTAAAAAGCCTTTAGCACAGTCTGCTTTCGCCACCCGCTCTTTTACCAGCCCAATAATCAGATCATCAGACACTAACTGACCGGCATCCATAATCTTTTTCGCCGCTAATCCCAGCTCTGAACCTTCTTTAATGGCGGCACGTAACATATCACCGGTCGAAATTTGTGGGATACCGTATTTGTTCATCAAAAACTGTGCCTGAGTTCCCTTACCGGCACCCGGGGCGCCCAACAAAATTATGCGCATAGCCTCTACCCTCTTATCCTGGGATTAATCTGTAAATTTTACCGGGTCTAATCTTTGCATAATGCGCGGGGTGAAACAAGAAATTTGTCAACTGGTGCTACCTGACACTGCGCCAATCCTCGCCTTTAGTCGATAGCCTTGGCGCAGCAGCCAACTCGGGCCTGAAACGGCGGCAAAGGGGAAAAAGCAGCTATTTTCCTCCGGAAACCGCCGTCTTACTGCGACTAAAGTCTGAACCGGCGTACCAGCTCCTGCAGTTGTTCCGCCAGGGTAGACAGTGAATCACTGGCTTGAGCGGATTGACTGACATTATCATTGGTTTGATAAGCCACATCACTGATTCGATGGAAGTTTTGATTAATATCTCTTGATACTACCGTTTGTTGTTCGGTTGCGGTGGCGATCTGGTGAGTGGTACTACTGATGAGCTCCACCGCTTCATAAATGGCTGCCAAAGCCTGATCAGCTGCCGCGGCACGCTCGGCGGTTGATTTTGCCGCTTGTTCGCTATTATCAGTGGCTTTTACTGCATTATCAGTACCGTGCTGCAACTTATCGATCATCTGCTTAATTTCAGTGGTTGAATCTTTAGTGCGACTGGCCAGCGTCCTTACTTCATCTGCTACCACCGCAAAACCACGGCCACTCTCACCGGCACGCGCTGCTTCAATAGCCGCATTGAGCGCCAGCAAGTTGGTTTGCTCAGCGATACCCTCAATCACTTGTAAAATATTGCCAATCTGATCGCTGTCTTTTTTCAGCAGCCGGATAATCGTGGCGGCGGAGCTGACTTCTTTCGACAAATTGGCTAGTTCACGAATTGTTGTGCTGACAATTTGCCGGCCATTTTTGCTTTCCTGCTCGGCCTGGGCAGCTGCTTCTGCGGCCTGCTGGGTATTGCGCGACACTTCCTCCAGAGTGCTGGTCATCTCATTCATCGCTACAGCGGCACTGCTGATTTCGGTATTTTGTTGCTGCATCCCGGCACTGGTTTGCTGGTTAATCTGCGATAACTCAGTCGATGCTGCAGCGACCTGATCAGAATAATTACTGACCTCCCCCAGCATCTGCCGCAAGCGCTGCTGCATCTGAGCAATGGCGGCTAATAAACTACTGCTGTCGTCTGGACGCAGATTAATACTGCCACTCAGATCACCCTCGGCAACGCGTTGTACTACCGCAGCGGCATATTCCGGCTCGCCGCCCAGGGTACGGGTAACCTTTTTCACCAACAGCAAACAGACGACTGTCGCCAGCACTAGCACCACCACCGCTGCGATCAGTAAGGTCCAGAACATTTCCCGTACTTCGGCCAACGCCTCCTGTTGCCGGCTTTCCAGCACCAGGCTCCAGCCTAACATCGGCATAAACTGATAACTGCCAATCACCGGCGTCGCTGCAGCGTTTTGATAGAGCCCAACGCCGCTTTGTTGTTGTTTAGTGGCTTCTGCCGCCTGAGTCGTCAGCTTAGCATCCTTAGCGACAGACGGCGCTGTGGTAATGGCTTTACCTTCGGTGTCCAGCAAATAAATTTCGGTATAGTCATTACGGCTTAATTCATTCACTTTGCGAAAAATCGTCTCCAGCTGCACGGCACCACGCATCACCGCCACTATCTGATTATTTTGCCGGATCGGGATCGCTACTGTACTGACGGTTTGGCCGGTAGCGCGGGAAACCACCGGCTGCGAAAAGGTATCCTGACCAGCGATTGCCTGCTTAAACCAGGCGCGGTCGGCCACATTAAAGGCGTTGGCTTCCGCTTCACTCAGCACTTTGGCCTGGCCACTAACGAAGCTGACACCGGCCATGCCTAAGCCGTCGGGGCCGACGACAAAGATGGTGTCATAAAAACCACTATTCTGCGCCAACTGCTGCATCAATTCGGTCGCCAGCGGTAAATTCAGTTGCTGTACTGAGGGCAAGGTTGCCAGAAGCCGCATTTCATCCTGCCGCACCAGTAACCAATCGGTGAACGCATCGGCATTCAGCTCGGCGGCACTGCGTAACGAACTGACCACGCCATCAGTTTGCGAGTCCTGATAGCGAGCAAAGAGTAGGCTGGTCAGCAGTAGAATCGCTGCCAGAAACAAAGAAATCATACTAAGGGTTAAACGACCGCCAAAACCAAGGCGTTGCCAGAACTGCTGCATAGCTCACCTGTCTGTTATTGTTATCGCCGTCATAACAAGTATAGTGAGAATTTGCAGTAATTGGATGATACAGAATAATTTTTCGAATATAACAGCGACAAAAAAGGGGCTGGTAATACCAGCCCCTCTATCAATAGCCAGTTTATGGTTATTTTGCCAGTGACAGTAACAGGCTATTTAAGCGGGTCACAAAGCTGGCCGGATTTTTCAGGCTGCCACGCTCGGCCAGTAATGCCTGTTCAAACAGCACTTCAGCCCATTGCTGGAAGCGACTTTCGTCCGGCTCGTCGGCGATATGTTTCACCAGTTGATGCTCCGGATTCAGCTCAAAAATCGGTTTCACCTCTGGCACCTTCTGCCCTACCGATTCCATCAGCTTGATCATCTGGGTGCTCATATCAAACTCATCGGTCACCACACAGGCCGGGCTGTCGGTTAGACGATGGCTAACCTTAACATCTTTAACTTGCTCACCCAGCGCCTTTTTAAAGCGCTCCAGCACCGATGCAAAAGCCTCTTCGGTTTTCTTCTGCTCTTCTTTGGTCTGCTCGTCATCCAGTTTCGACAGATCCAGACCGCCTTTGGCGACAGAACGGAATTTCTTACCGTCAAACTCTGGCAGATGCTGCATCAGCCACTCATCGATGCGATCGGATAACAGTAATACTTCCAGACCTTTCTTGCGGAATACTTCTAAATGTGGACTGTGCTTAGCGGCTTCGTAGCTGTCAGCCACCAGGAAGTAAATTTCGTCCTGCCCCTCTTTCATCCGACTAACATAATCGGCCAACGCCACATTTTGCACACTGCTGTCATTATGCGTAGACGCAAAACGCAGCAAGGCGGCAATTTGTTCTTTGTTCGCGAAATCTTCTGCCGGGCCCTCTTTTAACACCTGGCCAAATTCATTCCAGAACAGCTGATACTGTTCCTGATCTTTCGCCAGCTTTTCCAGCATTTTCAGCGCGCGGCTGCTACAGCCTTTGCGCAGGCTCTGGCTGACCTTGGTATCCTGCAAAATTTCGCGCGATACGTTCAGTGGTAAGTCGCTGGAATCCAGTACCCCTTTGATAAAGCGCAGATAGCTTGGCATAAACTGTTCAGCATCATCCATAATAAACACGCGCTGCACATAAAGCTTCAAACCATGTTTGGCTTCACGGTTCCACATATCGAAGGGCGCTTTTTTCGGCACATATAACAAGCTGGTGTAATTGTTATTACCTTCCACTTTGTTATGGCTCCAGCTTAGCGGCTCGCTCCAGTCGTGGGAAATATGCTTGTAGAACTCCTGATATTCTTCATCAGTAATTTCTGACTTGTCGCGTGTCCACAGCGCCGTTGCTTTGTTAACCGCCTGCCAGTGACCTTCAGTCGCCGGGATCTTCTCACCGTCTTCTTCGCGCTCGGGCGTACCCTCCTGCCACATTTCTACCGGAATTGAGATATGGTCAGAGTATTTGGTAACAATGCTTTCAACTTTCCAGCGACTTAAGAACTCGTCTTCACCGTCACGCAGGTGCAGCTCGATCTCGGTACCACGGCTAGCTTTGTTAATCTTGCTAATGGTGTAATCACCTTCACCGGCCGACTCCCACTCTACCGCACTATCAGCTGCCTGACCGGCCTTACGAGTGCGAACGATAACCTTGTCTGCGACGATAAAGGCTGAATAGAAACCGACACCAAACTGACCGATTAATTTGGAGTCTTTGCTTTGATCGCCAGACAATTGTGAAAAGAATTCTTTAGTACCGGACTTGGCAATCGTACCCAGATGCGCAATCACATCGGCTTCGTCCATACCAATGCCGTTATCGCTGATGGTCAGGGTACGCGCCTTTTCATCCAGGCTGATCCGTACTCGCAGTTCACCATCATCACCATATAAACTGCTATCCGACAACGCTAAAAAGCGCAGTTTATCAGCGGCATCTGAGGCATTAGATACCAGTTCCCGCAGGAAAATTTCTTTATTGGAATACAGCGAATGGATCATCAACTGCAAAAGTTGTTTTACTTCTGCCTGAAAGCCATGAGTTTGCTTCTGGCCAGCAGCGTTGGCAGTGGTCTCACTCATCTTGGGGTCCTCTATAGGTATAACGAGACAAAAAGACGGCGCGGCGCGCCGATAACAGCACCAGATATGGGGGTATTCAGGATGATTTCAAGAGTGGATTAACAGCACTAACTAAAAACGTTTACGCCCAGACAGCGCGTGCGCCAGGGTAGTACCGTCGATATATTCCAGTTCACCGCCCACCGGCAGGCCTTGCGCGAGGCGGGTGACAGTGCACTGATATTGCTGACACAGCTCAGCAATATAAAACGCAGTGGCTTCCCCTTCGACCGTCGGATTGGTAGCCAGAATCACTTCACTGATACCGCCACTGGCCAGTTGCTTCGCCAGTAGGTCAAGGCCGAGTTGCTCCGGGCCTATGCCATCGAGCGGCGATAGATAACCCATCAACACAAAGTAACGGCCCTGAAATTGTCCGGTTTGCTCGATCGCCAGTTGGTCAGCTGCTGACCCAACGATGCACAGGGTTTCCGCCTCAGCACGGCGCGGATCGCTGCAAATAGCACACAGCGCCTGTTCACTAAAGGTGCGGCATTGCTGACATTGACCAATGCCGTTCATCGCAGCAGTTAAAGCCGCCCCAAGCCTGGCGCCGCCACTGCGATTACGCTCCAGCAGTTGTAATGCCATGCGCTGGGCCGATTTCGGGCCCACCCCCGGCAACACGCGTAGTGCATCAATCAACTGCTGTAACAGCGGCGGGAGCTTAGCCATAATGCTTAGAAAGGTAACTTCATACCTGGCGGCAATTGTAACCCGCCGGTGATTTTCGCCATTTGTTCTTTATTGTTTTCTTCAACCCGACGCACCGCATCATTTAATGCCGCGGCAATCAGATCTTCCAGCATTTCTTTGTCATCACTCATCAGACTGTCATCAATGCTGACACGGCGCACATTGTGGTTACCGGTCATGGTGACTTTAACCAGGCCCGCGCCGGCTTCACCCGTGACTTCCATATTGGCAATTTCGGCCTGCATCTTCTGCATCTTATCCTGCATGGCCTGTGCTTGTTTGAGCATATTGCCCATACCGCCTTTAAACATAATTCTCTCTCTCTGTTAGGAACTGACAAAGCTGGCGACAAGATAATGACTCGGCGCCAAAATTACAAGGTTAATTCACCTGCAGGGTGTCCAACTGCAGCTCGGCGGCAAAGCGCAGCTGGATCTCTTGCAGCTTAGGATCCTGCTGCAATAACCGGCTGACGTAGTCCTTACGCTCCTGCTCGATCTGCTGTTGGATCGCCAGTGGCGTGTTTAGCACCTGCTCCTGATACTCAATCGCCAGCTCGAAACCCGCCGGAAATACCGGCGCAATCGCCTGGTACAATTTAGTACGAAAAGCCGGGTTATCCAGATGTTGCTGATGCCGTGCGACGGTGAGCAATACCTGCTGCCCTTGCTGGCTGAGCGCACTATTTAACAGATACAGACGTAATAAACCACCGAGCTCTAATTGCTCAATCAATCTAGCCCAGGCATCCACCTGCGCCGCAAACCGAATCGAAAAGCGTTGCTCATCCGGCAACTCGGTATCCGCCGCTGGCAAAGGTTCGAAGCTTTGCTGTTGCCACCAGGCTTCTGACAGCTGCGCTTGCTCACTCAGCTCGTCGTTGCTGAGCTCAGCGAGCTGCTCGTTAAACGCCTCGCTAACATCAACTTCGGCTTGGCTGGCGGTATAACCAGCATATTCCGCTGCGGCGACAGCGTCTGTTGCGATCGCGACGGAAGGCGAAGCAAGCTCTGCCGATTCAGGTTTTACCGCGGCGGCTGTCGGCACCGCAACAGTCGTGGCTTCCAATCTCACCGGCGCAGAGGAGGCTGCAACTGAGGCTGAGAGTGATGGGTCTGTCTGCTGCGGCGCCGGTTGGCGCTCAAACTTTTTTGTTGCCGCTTCCTGCGCTGCATTGGTTGTTGGCAGTGCCAAACCACGTCGGGCCATAATCCGCGCCGTTACGGCATCAATCTGCGTGGCCGGCTCTGCTGTACTGTTGGCCTGAACATTGCCAGTATACCCGGCAGGCGGCGTCTCGGGCTTTATTGCTGTTACTGCTGCAGATGTTGCTGTGGTCCCGGCTGCAGGCTGTGGCAGCGCCCCGGCAGTCTGTGCCAAAGTCGGGCCTTCCTGAGGCATGACAGCTGTTACAGCAACGGCTGGCGCTACTGCTGCCGGACCCGGCGTTGATACTTCCGGTTGATTTGCTGGCAGTACCGCGCCTGACTTGGAAGCTGGCATCTTTTGCGGTGGCGTGGTCTGTGTCGCCGGCACAAAGGCTAAAGCACGAAGCAGCGCCATCTCCAGGCCAATAGCGGGCTCTGGTGCATAGGGTAAATCTCTTTTCCCACTCACCAATAGCTGATAATACAACTGCAGCGCTTCCGGGGTCTGACTGGCCGCAAACTGACGAATGGCGTCGGCATAGTCACTATGTTCAGCAGCGGCAGGTTCAAATTGGGTTAACGCTGTCAGATGCAGCAGCGCCAACAAATCATCCAGCACCTGCAGATAGTCAGCTTGCTGACTCAGTAATTGTTGCAGGCTATGCTGTATCGCAGCCAGATCGGCGGCGAATAAACTCTGTAGTAACTGCAGTGCCCAACTGGTATCCAGTAAACCGAGCATCTCCCGCACCGGCTGTAACTTCACCGCACCATTGCCAAGGGCAATCGCCTGATCGGTCAGGCTGAGGGAGTCCCGCAAACTGCCTTTGGCCGCTTTGGCCAGCAGGGCTAAAGCCGCATCATCGAATGGCAGTTGCTCGGCCTGCAGTACTGTGGCCAGATGCTGCTGAATTTGTGCTACCGTTAAGGCCTTTAAACTAAACTGCAAGCAACGCGACAGTACAGTAACCGGCAGCTTTTGTGGATCGGTGGTGGCGAGTAAGAACTTCACATGCGGTGGCGGCTCTTCCAGCGTCTTTAACAAGGCGTTAAAGCTGTGCCGCGACAGCATATGCACTTCGTCTATCAGGTATACCTTGTAACGGCCCCGGCTTGGTGCATATTGCACATTGTCCAGCAAGTCGCGGGTATCTTCGACCTTAGTCCGCGATGCGGCGTCGATTTCCATTAAATCAACATAGTTACCGCCATCTATCTCTAAGCAGGTGCTACATTGACCACAGGGCGTTGCGGTAATACCGGTCTCACAGTTCAGACTTTTGGCGAAAATGCGGGCGATGGTGGTTTTACCGACACCCCGGGTGCCGGTAAATAAATAGGCATGATGTAAACGGGCGCTATTGAGCGCATTGGCCAGCGCTGTTTTCACATGCTGCTGTCCCACCAGTTCACTAAATTGGCGTGGCCGCCATTTTCTGGCCAGAACCTGATAACTCATGCCGGCATCCTGTCTTGTTGCGAAGTAACGCTAGCCTAACCCTATTCGCCGTGATACTCAACCAGACTACACAGGGTTAAACCGAGCTTTTCTAAGCGTGCAACACCGCCCAGTTCTGGTAAGGCGATTACAAAGGCGGCATCAGCTACAGTGCCACCTAAGCGACGTACCAGTTTTACCGTGGCGTCAATGGTGCCGCCGGTGGCCAGTAAATCGTCAACCAACAGCACTTTATCGCCGGCTACGATAGCGTCAGCGTGTAATTCCAGCGCATCTTCGCCGTATTCCAATGAATAGGCCTGTGAAATACGCTCGCGTGGTAACTTGCCCGGTTTACGTACCGGTACAAAGGCCACTCCCAGCGCATAAGCTAAAGGGGCACCAAAAATAAAGCCGCGCGATTCAGTACCAATAATTTTGGTAATGCCGGCATCCTGATAACGGGCGACAAAGGCATCAATCACTTTTTTAAAGCTGGGGCCATCCTGCATCAGACTGGTCACATCGCGAAAAGTAATGCCCGGTTTCGGATAATTCTCAACCGTTTTAATTACCTGCTGCAATTCGATAGCAAGCTGTTGGTAGTCCATCTCTATACCCTTAAATCAATACAGACAAAAAAGCCGCCCCGGTGGCGGCTCATACCCGATGTAACCTTACTTTCAGGAAAGTAACTGGATCCAGCGGAGGATCGGGGCCAGACACAACAGGCCAGCGAAACAAATAACGAATAATATTAACTGCTTCAGGTCGAAGCTGTCTTTAAAGTTTTCATCAGCCATACTGCTTTACCGCCTACATGTTGATCTAAATCAAAACCGGCGCCTATGGTAATGAATTTCGTCGCCTTTGAAAAGCGCAACCGCGAAAAGAAAAGCCCCGGCTGTGCGTAGCCGGGGCTTTAAGGTACTTAGTAACCTAAGGGAGTTAGATTAGAAGTCGTAAGACACGGTTACGAATAACCGACGACCTAAATAATCCAGTTGTGATGCAAACAGCGGTACGTTACCAACAACGTTCAGCGCAGCTGGGCTGGCAACTGGTGGTTGCTTATCGAACGCATTCGCAATACCGGCAGTCACATTCATGCTATCCCAGAACGTAGTAGAAGCTGAGAACGCATGCAGAATGTAGGTTGGTGTTTCCGCCAGGAAAGTTACATTCTCACCACGGTAAGTAGTGCGGTTACCATTAGCATACAGATGGTAGTTTGAAGTACTACCATAGTAGTTCATGGTCCAGTTAAACTGCCAGTCATCACGACGCAGTGTAGTACGCAGGGTACCCACTTCACGTGGGTTACCAACCCGGGTGATGTACTTCAGCGGCTCAACATCAGCAGCGAACTGCTTGTAGTTACGCTCGATTTGCTGGGTATGCTCTAAGCGCACGCTTAAATCACCGAAAGAGAAAGTATCACGGTAAGTTAAGGTATAGTCGATACCACGTACAGTTTGCTCAGCGGTGTTCAGATAACCACCACGTACTTCAGCCACACCCCAGTCGCCATCCATACCGGTACGACGGGTGATTTGACGACAGAATGGTTCATTAGCAAAACCGCGCTCAGACAGGTAACAGTTGCTTAATACCGCAGCGCCACCGACGTTAGTGATCTGATCGTTAATTACCACATCATAGTAATCTACCGATAAACCAAACTTATTCTCAGGGCTGGTATAAACGATACCTAAACCTTTCGATACTGAGGTTTCCGCTTCCAGTACACCTTTACCACCACCGGTAATTGAGGTCATTGAGGAACCGACACCCGCGATATAGCTCTCTGGTACACCAGCAGCCTGACAGTTAGCGCGCAGGAACTGGTTATCACTTTCAACCCAGTTGATACAAGGGTCGCTAACCTGACCTAAGAAGCCAGTCTGGCTATCCAGGAATAGTTCAAACAGTGCTGGGGCACGGAATGAACTACCACGGTAAGCCCGGATACGCCACTCGTCAGTTAAGGCCCAGTTTAAGCCCACTTTATAAGTTGTACCGGTACCGTAGGTGTTCACATCATTCCAACGGCCTGATACGGTCATATCCAGCGCTTGTACTAAAGGCATTTCACGCAGTAATGGTACGTTAAACTCCGCATAAGCCGCTTTAGTGGTAGAACGACCTTTAGTGATATTAGCACCGCTCAGGCCCCAGGAGTTGCCACGACGGGTTTCAATACCCGGGGTATCCTTGATTAGATCAGTCTGATAGCTGACACCATAAGCAGTACTGACCATACCGGCTGGTAATTCAAATAAATCACCAGTCAGATAGAAGTCAACGGTATCCTGCTTATAGTAGGTCATACCGATATCTTCACCCATCAGGAAGTCACGGGCGCCTTGGCTCATATTACCATTGATAAATTGTGGATCGAACCACTCAACGGCATAGCAAGGACGATTTGACAGTGGCGTTACGTCGTTACAGGCTTCACCGCGCAGTACGCGCTGTGATTTTAGCATCGCATCACGCAGGAAAATATCTTGTTTATATTCACCTTTGTTAAATGAACGCTGATAAGAGAAGTTCCAGTACCAGTCACCAAACTCACCCTCAAAGCCCGCTACAGCACGGGTATAATCGATAGTCGTCTGGTTTTTATAGTGATCAGTAATCGCTACCGCTAACAAAGTGGTGTCACCACCCCAGCCCGGCACTAAATTGGCAGGTATATACCCATAATCCTGGGTAAAGATCTGGCGTACGCTGGCAATATCAGTGGTCCGGCTGCTGTGCAGTAATTCACCGAACATTGATACTTTATCACTGATATCGTAGTTACCCTGCAGGAACACCGAACCCACTTTAGATTCCGGGATCATGGTAGAGTTACGCTGGAACGGATGCTGACCATCTAACCAACCATCGGTTTCTTTGTTGTGACCAGCCCAGAAATAACCATTCGGGTGAGTTAGTGGTACTGGGAAAGTAGAACTTGCCGCTGGGAAGCCATAACCTTGATAGTCATACAGGAAACGACCACCACGGTTACTCCAGATACCATAGCCAGTACCGTTACAATGATACTCACCGGTACGTGGGTCGATAGGGTCAGCCCGCTCGCCAGTGGTGGCATTAAATAGCATCCGCTCGTTACAGTTAAAGTAATCGCGATCGTCACGGATTAAACCGGTATTGACGTTATAGTCAGCCACAATTTGCCATGAACCACGGTCAAAGGTTTCACCGTAAGTACCGTTAATACGGTAAGTTTCACCGCCTGATTCGAATGGCTTGCTACCTGAAACGGTAATATTAGCGGTGTCGTCACGCTTGGTAATAATGTTGATTACACCGGCAACAGCGTCTGAACCGTAAAGTGATGAGGCGCCGTCTTTCAGAATTTCAACCCGATCAATGGCTGATACAGGTAAGGCGTTCATATCAAAAGCAGAAACCTGACCACGGGTACCGGCAGGGCCTGCACGACGGCCGTTTAATAATACCAGCGTACGGTTTGAACCCAGACCACGCATTGAGATAGATTCAGCACCGGCACCACCAGAGGTGACGAAGCCCACAGAGTACGCAGAAATCAGCTGGTCAGAACCGGCTGCCACGGTAGAAGTACGCAGTAATTCACCCAGCGTATTTAAACCTGAATCTTTCGCAATCTCAGCAGTGATGATAGTAACCGGGTTAGCCTGATCCAGGCCGTCGGTGCGGATCCGAGAGCCTACGATCTGAATACGTTCTGGCTTCTCGTCTTTTTTGGCGGTTTCTTCGTTATCAGTTTCTTGGGCTGCAACTGAGCCAGCGAAGGCCAGTGTTGAAGCAGCACCAAAGGCCATAGCCAGGCGAACAGCCTTGCTTAGCTTGTTATTGGTGAACATAGTAAACTCCCTGGATAACTCTTATTAGATGAGTATCTCGTTATTTATTTTTGTCAGACGCATCCCTGAGAAAGGCCTGAAGCGCATCATTCGATTTGCAACCGAACAATATCGGTTAATAATATGCAGCAAAAAAAAATAGGGTCAAGCCTTTAAGCAGGTATTTAGTCGCAAAGCTGCAACTTTTTTTTCTATTTCAGGTCACGCGCTTAACCTAAGCGGGAGCAAGGGCAGCGGCGGGTCGGCAGCAACCGACCAACCGCTGATTTTTCACGATAAACAGCAAAATGTTAATTAGGTTTAGCCTTAGCTGCTGCACCAATATGCTGGTTAAAAAATTGCAGCATCTTATCGTACAACTCGACCCGGTGCGCCACCTGATAAAAACCATGGCCGTCTTCTTTAACCAACCATTGATAATCTTTACCCGCCTGATCTAAGGCCTTACGTAAATTATTGGCATGGATTATTGGCACCCGCACATCTTTGGAGCCGTGTACAATAAATAACGGCACCTGAATTTTATCGACATGATGTACCGGTGAGATCGCTTGCAGGGATTCCTGGTCGGCGCCAACATGAGAGCGGATAAATTGCCCGATATTGCGGCTGCGGCTAGCATCTGAACCATCACCTTTAAAGAATAACGGCATATCATAGACACCGACATAGCCTACAGCGCAGCGATATAATTCCGGATCTTTGATTACGCCCCAAATTGCAGCATAACCGCCATAACTACCGCCGTAGATACAAATGCGGTTTGGATCCGCAATGCCTTGTGCTACTGCCCACTTTACCGCATCGGCAACATCATCTTGCATCGCCCGTCCCCACTGTAAACGGCCAGCACGTTCGAAATCGTCGCCATAGCCACCAGAACCACGGAAGTTAACCTGTAAACTGGCATAACCATGGTGGGCAAAGAATTGCGCTTCAGCATTAAAGCCCCAATTATCATAAACGCCAAAGGGGCCACCATGGACGTTGATAATCAGCGGCAACTGACTGGTTTTACCCGCGGGTAAGGTTAGATAGCCATGTAATGCCAGGCCATCCCGAGCGGCCAGTGTAACCGGCTGCATCGGCACCAACTGCTCAGCTTTTAAATTTGGCTTTACCGAAGCAAGATAACGGGCTTGTTTCTTCACCAAATCGTACAAATAAAATTCGCCGGGATTACGATCAGAGCTGACGCGGAATAAGGCTAGCTGACCTTTTTCGTCAAAAGAGGAAATGGTGACCAATTGCTCCGCAAACGCCTGTTTCAAACCGGCGAGCAATAAGGTATCCGGATGGCTGGTATTAATAAATTCGAACTCAGCCTTACCTGCCATATAGTCAATCGCCAGCAACTCGCCGTCATGGCCTCTGGACCGGCCGTCGATATCTGAATAATCGTGTCTGGCTACCAGATTGAGTGATTTATCCTCGAAGTTGTACGCAAATAAACCGTCCCGATCACCGGTCGCCATATCGAAGTTAGACAGAAAGTAAGCGGTTTTATTATCAGCGGTAAATCCCCAGGGCGTCACTTTAGGATTCGCGCGTTGATTGGGCAACGCTAATTTTTGCCACTGCCCATCCTGCTTAATATGCAAGATGGTTTTGTTGTCATCAAACTCTTTGCCCTCAATAAACTCAATCCCCATCCTTAGCGTGCCGCTATTATCTGCCATCAGACTGGTGACGACGCCCGGAGGCTGGTCATCCAGATACAGCTCTGTGCCCCGATTGATATCCAGTGTAAAAGCGCGCATGCCACTCTTCTCGGCCCAGTGGTACTTACCAATTAAGATCCGATCTGGCTGTTCTGGTAATAGGTGCAGAATGGTGTAGGCGGACATCTCATTTTTAAATAACAGATGGCGTTTAGTGCCATCAGCGTTAGCGGCATATAAATCTACAGCGGTACCGCGCATACTTATCAGATTGCCGGTAACTTCAGCCACTTCCATTAGCACTCTATTGTTGTTCGCCCAATGGAAATTAAGCACATGCTTATTTTCACCGAAGGTAAAACTGCTCTTAACCTTCAGATCTTTTAGCTGCATCACCGCCAGGCGGACTTCAGAACCTTCCTCATAATTAAAGGCGACTTGCTTGCCATCTGGCGATAGCTTCATATTGCGCACCTTGGCGTGTTCGAAAAAGTGCTGGGTGGGAATGGTGGCATAAACCAGGCTGGCTTGAAGTAATAGTAAGCTCAGCAATATTTTTAGATAACGCAATTTGGTTACTCCTTTAACTGAATAAGATTGCAAACGCCGCCATATTATTATCAAAATACTTACAAATAAACGCTTTAGTTAAACTTTTTCGGCCATTAATGCCAGGCCAAATAACTGCCCTTCGATATAGAGCGGTGCTAATTGCCCGCGCCCCCGCAGTTTTTGCAGTTGTTGTTGGATGCCGTCGGCTTTGTCAGGTGTAATACAAGCCGCTTGTTGATCGCTAAGTCGCTGTAGGTAATAGGCTAAACTTTGCTGCAGCCGCTTGGCCTGGTGCGGGCTATCCACTGCCGGTTGAAATAATAAGCTGGCAAAGGGGGCAAATAAATAATGAAACCACTCAGCTGCCGCCGGCGCCAATGACTGCTGATAAACTTTAACCTGTTGCAATAACTGCTGATTAGCCTGCATAAACTGCGGACTTTGTGTGGAACGCAGTGCCAGCGGCAACAACGCCAGGACCCGTTCAATAATGCCATCTGCAGCCAGCAAGTTTTGCATCACAAGGATCCCGACGGCACTATCTTGCGCCAAAGCCGTATCTGCACTATGCATCACCGCAATCAGGCGACCACCGGGTTTTAGCACCCGCCAGGCTTCCTGCAGACTCGCCGACAGCTCGCTGTATTCAAAAGCAAACTGACTGACCAGCAAGTCGATACTGGCATTGGCGCAAGGGAGTTGCTCTATTCGGGTATGACCAAGAAAACGGATCTGTTTAAATGGCTTTGCCAGTGCAGGCTGCTTCGCAATTAAACGTTGCGGTTGAATATCAGCAGCATCAACCGCCAGGATCCGCCAGTTGGTTGCCTGCTGTTGCTGTTGCTTTTGCTCTGCCAACAATAGGGCCAGCGCCCCATTGCCGGTACCAAGATCCATCAGTGTTGCCGAGGCAGCTAACCCCGCTAGCTGTTGTCGCCAGAAGGCTGCCAATTCACCGTGATAACCGCTGGCCGCCTGCCCCTCTGCAAAGCTATTCAGCGTATCTGCTTGCTGCCAATAAGCTGTCCAGTGTTGCATATGTCCTCCAATAAAAAAGGCGGGCTAAGCCCGCCTTTTTATTCAAGTAGTTACAACCTTAGAAAGTTTGGCTGTAACGAACGTAGGTTTGACGACCCCAACCATCATACAGGTCGAAGTTGTAGTCACGACCGTCGTATGGGCGCAGAGAAGGCAGCTTCTCGAACAGGTTCAGAGCACCAACAGTGATCTTACCATCCCATGGCAGGTTGTAGCTGACTTGCAGATCGTGCGTTACGTAGGTACCCCAGTTACCGTTACGTGGTGCATCTTTTAAGTTAACACAACCATCACGGTTAGCCGCGCCACCTTCAGTCTGGCCGATACCACAGCGATAGCTGCTACCTATCAGATTCAGGTTGTAGGCGACATCAACATCACCGATAACATACACGTTTTGTAACGTCATACGCATTTTCGGGAAGCCTGGGTCTTCTACGAAGTTACGACCGCCTTCGTCATAGTTACGAGTGTAAGCAACTTGCAGGTTCTGGTTCAGACGACCCAAAGTACCAAAGTCGAAAGTGGTACGAACGTTAGCATCAAAACCATCAGTGTTAACCACACCTTCGTTACCGTAACCAGCTAGCACCTGGTCAATTGCACCGTTTGCTCTACGAATAATTTCAATACCAGGTGGCAATGAATCGCCAGCAGCCTGACGGCTTAGAATAGTAGATGGACCGAAATAGGTAATCTTGTTAGTAATTTCGGTATTCCAATAATCGATAGAGAAGTTCAACCAATCTGTTGGTTGATAAGCCCATCCGATTGTATATTGATCTGACTGTTCAGATTCTAAGTCAGGGTTTGCACGAATAAAGGTATCTACCTGTACCGGGCAAGAACCAAACACGTCACAAGTACGTTGGTCGTTAACTGAAACTGCAGAGAAAGTGGTTTTCTGCGTCAGGATGTCCAGTGACGGTGCACGGAAGCCCTGGCCCCAAGACGCACGTAATACCATGCCATCCATTGGTTCAAAACGGAAAGACACTTTAGGTGCGAAGTCATTACCGTAGTCTGAGTACTTGTCATAACGACCGGCTACTGACATTTCCAGGTTGTCTAGGATTGGGACCAGCGCTTCGAAGAAAGCAGATTTAACAGTACGGTCACCACCGGCTGAGTTACCCGCAGAACCACCAATCTGACCGGCTTCTGACAGTGAATCGTACTGATCGTTGTAGTCTTCTTTGCGGTATTCAGCACCCAGTACACCTTGTACCATACCAGCACCCAGTTCGAACATGTCGAATGAGCCGCTGACATAGGCTTCGTCCTGGTTAAAGAAAGAGATACGAGAAATCGTCGCTTTCATCGCATTCAGAACTTCTTCCGGGTTCTGGCTAGGACGTTGTAAGTCATAGATACCGCGTTCGATATAATCCCAGGCGGTAGAACGAACGATGTAGTTATAACCGATATCGTAAGTTTTGCTGCGATTACGGCGTACACCGAAGTCCAAATCTACGCCACCCAACATACCCTGAGCACCGGCCAAGAAGTCTGTACCTTCGTTGTTAACATAACCGTCACGGTTACCTAACGCAGCATAGCGATGATAAATATAGATATCTTGAGGAGCTCCGACAGACGGATCGAACGGCACTGCATTTGGATTGGCTGGGTTGTAGAACCAGGCATTCGGGTTAGTTGGGTTGTTGACACTGTTCGCAGAAACTGGGGCCCAGTCCGGTGCGGGTGCGTAACGACCGAATGAGCCAGATTTTGATACTGACGCATTCATATAAACTTGCCAGTCATCTGTAACCTGGTGACGGGCTTTGATAAACAGAGATTCGTTACGGGTAGAAGCTTCGTTCGCGTTAGTTGCGTTGAAGTTATACTGACAGCGAGGGAAACCAACAATAGTGGTCGGAATAAAGTTTTCTTCAGTGCAACCACCAGGTATTGCTCTCAGATCTTCTTCAACATCTTCCCAGTTATTACCGTATAAAGAACTACCTGGCACTACCCATGGGTAATCGCGTTCAAATACGATGTCACGGCTGTTCCACGATACACCACCGATCAGGCTGGTTTTAGCAGTAGAAGAACCGAATACGACTGAACCGCTTTCAGTGTCACCACCTTCTTTTGGAACAGAGGCTTCACCCATGCTGACGTTAAACTCAACACCGTTAAAGTCTTTACGGGTAATGATGTTAACTACACCACCCATAGCGTCTGAACCGTACATCGCAGAAGCACCGTCAGACAGAATTTCAACCCGCTCAACCGCACCGATAGGGATAGAGTTTAAGTCTTGGGTTGCGCCAGTTGATGGTGATTTTGGCAGACGACGACCGTCAACCAATACCAACGTACGGTCAGCACCTAAACCACGCAGGTTGATTGATGCAGTACCTTGCGCTGAGCTACCAGATTGTGGACGGAATGAACCGGTTGAGTTGAAAGTGGTACCACGCAGTAAGTCTGATACAGACAGCTGGCCAGACATATCAATCATTTCACGGTCAATTACCGTAACCGGTAAAGCACCTTCCAGGTCAGTACGTTTGATACGTGAACCTGTTACTTCAATCCGCTCAACTTTAGCGGCTTCTTCTTCCTGCTGTGCTTCTTGAGCGACAGCAGTGCCGGCGAACGCTGAAGCGGCACCGAAAGCGATGGCTAAGCGCACAGCCTTGCTTAATTTATTATTTGAGTACATGTATTTCTCCCTGGACCACGTTTAGTGATTCTGTTTTTCAGTTACTAAGTTTTTTGCCGGGCGCCGCCTTTTTACTGGCAACTACCCCGAGTAACGCGCCCTGATAATAAACGCAATTTTTCAGCAGGGTCAACCGCTTTTACGGAACATTTTTTAGTAAGGCTGGTCTGAGTGCGTCGGATATCAGTGCGGGGTCGAGGCCAGTCATACATTATGCTTACAAAAAACGATCAAGCCATGCTGATAAAGGTTTATAAAACGTAAATTTCGTAAACAAGCACGATCTATAGCGTCTAGTAAAGCAGCAACCACGAATTTCAGTCGATTTTTACTGTAAACAAAAAATTACCGGAAAATACTGCTCTTACCAGTTATCACACAACCGATTTTGAGCATTTATCGCGACCAGCAGCAAAATAATAACGATAAATTACCTTCGCAGCGTCTTTTTCAAGGTAGTTTTGTCGTTCTAAGCCAGACTACGGCGCTTTACCGCCAACCATGCCAACCCCGGGCTAGGCAGCGCCAGAAAAGACAGCTAGAATGCCAAACTGTAAAAATATACAGATATGCAACTTGAATAATCAATAGCCCCCATGCTCTCAGAACCGTTAAAACAACAGATCCGGCAGTGCCATCAGCAACTCAAGCAACAGTTGCCCGGCTACCGCGCGCGACCGGCACAGAACAAACTGATTGCTGAGATCAGTAAAATTGTCGCCGGCGAATATCATCGCCAGCAGCGGTTGGGACTCATTGAGGCCGGCACTGGCACTGGTAAGTCACTGGCCTATCTGTTAGGCACTCTGCCCTACGCGTTGGCACAAAAGAAAAAGCTGGTTATCGCCACCGCCACCGTGGCGTTGCAGGAGCAATTGGTTAATAAAGAGCTGCCGTTCTTCCTCAAGCATAGCGGACTGCACTTTGATTACACCTTAGTAAAGGGGCGCCAGCGCTATGCCTGCATCGGGCGCTTGCAGCAACTGATCGGGCAACCCGTATTATTTACCAGCCCGGAGTTATCTCAGGATCAGGCAACGCAAAGCCTGCTGAAGCGCTTGCTAAGCGCCTGGCAACAGCGACATTGGCTTGGCGACCGCGATACGTTGGCTGAAGGATTACCTGATACCGTCTGGCAACAAATTCAGGCCGATGCGCATATCTGCCATAAACAACATCGTCAGCATCTGGGTTGCCCGTTTCATCTGGCCCGGGCGGAAATTGCCGACTCGCAGGTACTGGTGGTTAACCACAGCTTATTGTTATCCGACTTACTGGCCGGTAATTCGGTATTGCCGGCGCCAGATGAGTGCATCTATGTGATTGACGAAGCGCATCATCTGGCAGACTGCGGCCGGGAGCTGCTCAGCGCCAGCGCGCAGTTAACTGAGCAAAACGTCTGGCTGGAAAAGGCGCGCAAGCAATTACAACTGTTACAGGGCTTGCTGCCGGAGCGTAGCCTGAAAGATTTACTTAAACTTGACGACCTACTCAGCGACTTTGCGGCCACGCTAAAACCGCTGGAACGCAGCTTACGTGATTATTTACCACAATGGTTTCCACAGGCATCGCAAACCGAATACCGCTTTGTGCATGCTGCGTTACCCAAATTATGGCAACAGCAGGCAGAGCCACTGGCAGAGAGCAGTAGCAAAGCCCTGAACTGTTGCGATCGGCTGCTAACTGAGTTGCAGCAACAACTCAACGAACAACCGAAACGGCTGCGTAGCCAGCCGCAGTTAATTGGCGATTTAGCCCTACTGCGCCAACGTCTGGAGCACCAACAACAGCTGTGGCAACTTTACGCGCAACCACAAAAAGACATCGCGAATCAGGCGCGTTGGCTGAGCCGCGAGACGGCGCAAAGCCCGCTTTATCTGCACGCCAGCCCATTAAGTGTTAGCCATAAACTAAGCCAGTTGCTATTTCAACCCGCCTTTGCCGTAGTACTCTGTTCAGCAACACTGCGACTACTGAATAGTTTTGAGCATGCGAAACGTGAACTCGGATTGCTGGATTTTGCTGCGCTACAATGTCTGCAGGTCGACTCCCCCTTTGCTTACGCCGAGCAGGCAGAGATGATTTTACCGACCACCCGCTGCGAGCCGACAGCGGCAGACTTTAGCCAGGAATTAATTAGATTACTGCCCCGCTATCTGGATGCCAAAAAAGGCAGCCTGGTGCTGTTTGCCTCTTACTGGCAAATGCAGGAGGTGGCAGCCGCCCTAAGACAACAGGGTTTTTCATTATTGGTACAGGGCGAAGCGTCACGTCAGGCACTACTGGACCTGCATAAAAGCCGGGTGCAGGGCGGCGGCGCCAGCATTTTATTTGGCACCCAGAGTTTCTCAGAAGGCCTGGACTTACCCGGTGACTTATTAACTAATCTGATTATCACTAAGTTACCCTTTGCGGTGCCTACCTCGCCACTGGAAGCGGCGCAAAGCGAGGCTATCAGTGCCAGAGGGGGCAATGCTTTTGTGCAATTGAGTTTACCTGCTACCGCCAAGAAACTGGTGCAAGCTTGTGGTAGACTGCTGCGACAAGAGCAGGACCGGGGCCGGATCGTGATCCTTGATCGGCGGCTGGTCAGTAAAAGCTATGGTAAAGCCATGCTGGATACCCTGCCGCCATTTCGCCGAATTATTGAATATTGACAGGACCTGCCCTTGATCCCGGATCTGAACCTGACACTTGAGCTGTTACTACTGTTATGCAGCGTGGCTTTTATCGCCGGCTACATTGATGCCATTGCTGGTGGTGGCGGCTTATTAACCGTACCGGCGTTACTGACCGCCGGTTTGCCGCCGCATGTGGTACTGGGTACCAATAAACTGGCGGCGACCTTTGGTTCACTCACGGCCTCGGTTACCTATTACCGGAAGAAGTTATTTAACCCGGTATACTGGCGTAATAGTTTGTTATTTACCGCCATTGGCGCGCTGTTGGGTACGCTGGTAGTGGATCAGCTCAGCACCGAGCTACTGGATAAACTATTACCACTGCTGATTCTCTTCGCGGCCATTTACACCTTGTTTAACCGGATGCAACCGGACGATCGACTGACGTTGCCAACGCCAGGTCGTAAAGTCTACTGGCAACAACGTGTGCAAGGCTTAACGCTGGGCTTTTATGACGGTGTTGCCGGGCCAGGTACCGGCGCTTTCTGGATGGTCTCCACTATGGCGCTCTATAAGATCAATTTATTGCTGACCAGTGGTGTCGCCCGCACCATGAATTTTGTTAGCAATGGTTTTTCACTGGCGGCGTTTATTGTCTTAGGCCATGTCCATTTTACGCTAGGCATCGCCATGGGGCTGTGTTTAATGTTAGGTGCTTATCTGGGCGCACATTCGGCAATCCGTTTTGGCAGTAAATTTATCCGGCCGGTATTTATTTGTGTGGTCATTGCCATTGCCGCCCGCTTAGCCTGGCAAGCCTGGAGCAACGGCGGATGAGTCAACTCTCTGCTGCACAGCTGCAGCGTTTAGAGCAGCAGCTACAACAACTCTGGCACCAAGCCAGTGAGTTAGACCGGCAGTTGCAGCCCGGCAAACCACAACATTGGTTTGATTCGTCACTCTTTAGTGTCCACTCCCCTTATCTGGCTGATTATGTCGCGCAAAGTCAGCGCCATCTGGCACATCTGCGTGCACAGGGATCGCAATTATCTGCCGCAGCTCAACAGCGCTTGACCGAGCGCCTGCAGCAACAAATTGACGCCCTGCTGCGTGCCTTCGTCAATAGTAGCACCCGGCAAAAACACAGTGGCCGACCACAGCAACGTACTAAGGCCGTGGTGCAGCAATTGAGCGCATCCAGTCAGCAGCTTTATCAGCAACTTTCGGAATATCAGCAGTTTGAAAGCCGGCTCAAGGATATGCTGCAGCTGGCCGAGCGCGACCAAACTGCTGAAGGCACCGCCCGGCGTCTGGCTTTGCATGCCCGTCTTGGTCGCTGTCGTCGTGCCATTGATGAAGTGGAGCAGCAAATTCAACGTCTGGAAAGCGGGAGAGCCTGATGGCCCGGTCCTTAACGCCGCTGATTTACCATCCCTGTTACAGTGAACTGGCCTTACCGGCAAATCATCGCTATCCGATTGGTAAATATCGCAGCTTGTATCAGCAGCTGCTCGCTTTGGGCGTACCGGAATCCGGTTTCTTACAACCTGCGCCAGTAACCGCTGCGGCATTGTCCACCCTACACGACCCTGCCTATGTCGAGGCGCTATCTCAGGGCACCTTAGATAGTAAAGCGATGCGACGTATTGGTTTTCCCTGGTCAGAGCAACTTATCAAGCGTTCGTTAACCTCGCTCGGTGGCACCCTGCTCTGTGCAGAGCAAGCCTTGCAACATGGACTGGCACTGCACTTAAGTGGTGGTTATCACCATGCCTTTTATGCAGAGGGCAGCGGTTTTTGCCTATTTAATGATTTGGCCTTCGCCGCGCTCAGTATGCAGCAACGGGGGGTTGGCCCGGTGTTAATCTTTGATTTGGACGTGCATCAGGGGGATGGGACTGCGGCGCTGTTTACAGCTAATAGCGGTATTATTACTGCATCAATCCACTGTGAAAAAAACTTTCCCGCACGCAAGCAACGTTCCGACTGGGATATCGGCCTGGACAAGGATTGTACTGATGCCAGCTATCTGGAAGCCGTGAGCCAGAGCCTGGATAATCTGTTGCGTTGGTATCAGCCAGAACTGGTGATCTATGATGCCGGCGTGGATATCCACCAACAGGATGATTTAGGCTTGCTGCAAATCAGCACCGCAGGGGTATTAGCCAGAGACACACTGGTGCTGCAGCGCTGTCGCGACGCCGGCATTCCGGTCGCCGCGGTGATTGGCGGCGGTTATCAGCGCGATCTCAATGCCCTTACCGCCGTCCATCTGCAGCTGTTTAAAGCTGCTTTCGCCCAACAGGGTTTAGGGCTGTGGCGCGAAATAGAAACCTAATTGCTGTTTCACCGTTGGCGGTAGCTCCGGTAAGGCAGCCTTGGGCAATAAAAATGTCGCCATGGTAAAGAGATCGGTAAAGATACGGTTTTTTTCGGTAGTACGCTTTAAATAGTCATGACCAGAAGAGCCACCGGTACCAATCTTACTGCCCAGCATCCGCTGTACCATCATCGCATGTTTATAACGCCAGATCGTCAACTGCTCATCAATTTCCGTTAAACAGGTTAACAGCTGAAACGGCAGGTTAAATACCGGCTCTTCCTGGTACAAATTAATAAACAGCGCCGACAGCATTGCCTTTTGACTCAACCGAAAACTACCTTGCTGCTGTAAGGTCTGATATTTTTCTTTATCCAGCAAGGCGGCAAATTTATCGCGGGTCCGGCCGATCTCAGCCAGTTGCAAGGCCCGCTCCTGCTCGGCAATTTGCTCAATCTGCTCGACAATGGCCTGATCCTGTTGCAGCATTTGTTCGGTCGCCTGCTGATACATTTGCCAGAAACTAAAGCCGGCAAACTCCAGAAACGGCATGCGCTCCAGCCATTTTTCGATCCGCTCAAATAAGCTGGGCGCCTGTTCCAGTTGCTGCAAAAACTCCCTGTCAGCCTGTTTTAGACGGCTATAGAAGGAGTTTTTATCAAAGTCGATCCGAAATTCGCTTTTCAAACCCAAGCCAATTTCCAACATTTTGAATTGAATACTCTGAAAACCAGAGGCCGGGACCAGATAATCGCGAAACGCCATAAAGTCTTGTGGCGTCATGGTTTCCAGCACTGCAATTTGCTGGTTTAACAGTTGTTGAATACTGATAATCCGTTTCAGCTTATGCACTATGCCCGTTAGCTGCTGATCTTTAACTTCCGCCTCGGCAAACACCGCCATTACCGCTTTCAGTTCGTGCAAAATTTGTTTAAACCACAGCTCATAGACCTGATGCACAATAATAAACAGCGTTTCATCATGCGCCTCTTTGGCATAGCGGGCACTTTCCGGCGCCTGAGCGGTTAAAATTTTGTCCAGTTGCAAATAATCGCCGTAATAGCAGGGTGTAGTATTCTTTTGCATTTTTATGATGACCTGATGACCTTGACCGCGGCATTGTAGCAAGGCGCTGACCTAACACAATCTTTCTGTGGCGTTTTAGCAGTAAGCTGATTATGCTTAAGCTAGGGCGTGTTGACGTTTGCTGCTTAGATTTTGTTCGCACTGGCGGCGCTTTGATCGCGAAACGAGGAGCGCAGTTTAGTTATTCTAAATAAGTGACGAGTGCCAAAGAGCAAAGCGCCGCCAGCGCGAACCCTTCGGGCAGCGTTTGGCTGGCGTTTCTACTGCGTTATCGCTTGTTCATGTAGAATAACTACACATCACAAGCTCTGCCTTGTATAAACACCAGCCAAACGGCTGCAAAAACAAGCAGCAAACGTCAACACGCCCTAGATCCCGGCAGGAGAGAATGAATGAAACTTGATGATGATATTCATAATTATTATGAAAAACTGGTACTGGACCATATTGTTGAGCTGGAGCTGGATAAAAACAACGATGCGGAATACCTGGCCGATCTGTGCTGTATTTCACTGAATTTACTACCGCCACGTTATATCCGGTTTGAAGTTGACATGGCGTTCTACATGCCGCAAAGCGAGCGCTTTGAAATGACGATGCGGGTTAAAGAAGCAGTAAAGCGGGCCAGAGAGTTTCTGGATCATCAGCCGTAAATCAGATTAACTTTCTGTAATCGGGGGAGGCTACCAGATTTGGGTGGCAGCCCCACCAGCCACATCCCGGCACATACATCATAAACTATGGCTGCTTCCTTCCGGACCTGACCAGGTTCGCCTACTAGTATTGCGAGAGGACCAATGGAGCTACCATTGACTGTATTAACAAAGGCTTTGCCAACACAGGCGCGCATTATCCGCAAATGCTCCTGGCAATGCAAGCGCTGTTAACTGTTACCTGAAAGCCTTGCTCAGAAAAGCAGCGACGGCCAGGCCGGATTAATTACCTAACGCCTGCCGATAAGTTGTTAGCAATGCTTTGAAGCGTTGCTGCTGCTCGGCCGATAAACGCAACACCTGCTTCTGGGCTTCAGGTAATTGCTCCAGCTTAGGATCGGCATAGGTATACATCACCGATGGCCGGCTAAGTTCTGCTCCGGCCGGCACCTGCGGTGTGCTGAGTAACACGGCAATCGCCTGGCGCAAGCGTTGATCAAAGGTCAAATCCGGGTATCCCAGCTCAGCAAAGGCTTGATCCAGCAATGGTTGATAGCGCCGTTTTAACGCCAGCACTTGCCGCGGCGGCACACTCTCCAGTAGCTGTAAATAAGGCTCATAGCGACTGCTGTTATCTGCTGCTGTCAGGTAACGTCCTTCAGCCACGGGCTGCACGCGATAACCATCAGCTGGTTTTGCCAGCACCGGATGACCGGCCACTAATTGTCCCTGCGCAATATTATCGACAGTGACCACCAGATTACGAATCATCTCTTCGCGGTTAAACAAAGCGGCCAAACCCGCCTTCCAGTTTAATGCCAGTAGCGCCTCTGCTAATTCAGTGTCTGATTCATCCAAAGCCGGTAACGGCACCACCACTTCCGGTTCAGCCGGCGTAGCAGCGGCCTCTACAGGTTCAGCAACCGGAGCCGGCTCAGTCACTGCTGGCTCAGGCAAGGGCTCCGCTTCTAACGGCTGCTGCGGTGTAGCAGGTTCAACTACCGGTGGTAAGGGCGCAGGCTCAGTAACCTGTTCGGTATCCCGGAATAACAACCAACCGGCGGCAATAATCACCAGTACCACCGCGGCTAAGCCGGCATAATAATAAGATTGTGCACTCGCTTGTTGAGACATAAGGCCTACCTGAGATGATCAATTATGGTTTGAACACTGCTAAGACAATTGCAATCTGTTGCCAAATCAGCGATATATTACCCCTATATTAATCGAAGAGCATCTGACAGGGAAAAAGTTCAGCGGATTATTGCATTTCGGGGTCTTATGCCAAATTTACCCGCTAAACCGGGCAGCAAAATCGCCCTGCTATTAACCGGGGGCGGGGCCCGTGCGGCTTATCAGGTGGGGGTGTTAAAAGCGATAGCCAGTGCCTATCCGCGCAGCAGCCCGTTACCGTTTCAGATTATTTGTGGCACCTCAGCCGGCGCCCTGAACGGCGCGGGTCTGGCTTGCTATGCGTCCTGTTTTCATCTCGGCGTAAAAAAAATTGAGTCGGTCTGGCGTAATTTTCGTACCCAACAGGTCTATCACGCCGATTATCTGCACCTGATACAGCACCAGTTTCGCAATTTTTACAGCGCCTTTCAGGCTGACTATGCCAACAAAAGGCCGGTCAGTCTGCTGGACAACCGGCCGCTAAAACAGTTACTGACCCGCATTCTGGATTTACAACGCATCGACCGCAATATTATGCGTGGCTACCTATCAAGCTTTGCCGTTACCGCCTCTTGTTATAACAACGGTGACTCGGTGACGTTTTTTCAATCCGACAATGCCAGTGAGTGGCGCCGGGCTAAACGCTGTGGTCAGCGTACTTTGCTGGGCATTCATCATCTGATGGCGTCAGCGGCCATCCCGTTGATTTTTCCATCAGTACGGATTCATCAGCAATATTTTGGTGATGGCTCGGTAAATCAGCTGGCCCCGCTGAGCGCCCCTATCCACCTTGGCGCAGATAAAATTCTGATTATTGGCGTTGACGATCCGCGGCCAAATGAGCCAAGCCAACGGCTGTTACATCACCCTGATCTGGCAACCATCGCTGGCCACCTGATGGATACGGTGTTCACTGATACCTTAAATTCCGATATTGAACGGATGCAGCGGATTAATAAAACCGTCGAACTACTACAGCAACATAAAATAAAAACTGAACTCAAGCCGGTGCAAAGTTTACTGCTTAATCCCAGCCAGAATTTTAACCAGTTAGCCAGCGAGTATTTTTTATGTCTGCCGCTGGCGGTGCGGACCTTATTACGCAGTTTTGGCATCCGTCAACACTCGGACTCAAGTATGGTCAGTTACTTGTTATTCGAACAACTCTATACCCGTCGCTTAATTGAATTGGGTTATCAGGATGGTATGCGACAGCAGCAACAGATCATGCAATTTCTTGCCGCCGAGACGGCTGAGCCGGTGTCATAATCTTGGCTCCGGTATTTAATCGCAGTAATATTTGTTATATAACAATAAGATAAATTTCAGGCATAGTATTTGCTTAATAACAACCAGCAGATTTTTTGGAGTGTTATTGGCATGTGGCAAGAAACCGCAAAAAACAACTTTAGCGCCGAGTTAAGCACCGATTCCAGCTGGCAAGAGCTGACTGATGGTCAGGAGATCAGCCTGATCAGTCAGTTACAAACGACGCTAGATTTACAACAGCAGCTGGATATCTTCGCCATGCATGTCAGCCGGGTGCTGCCGATGACTGCAGTGCAACTACAAACCGCTCAGGGTAACTTTCAGGCGGCAGGGTCAAAGCCTGGCCGTCATGACTATCAAAGCGAGTTAGTCTTAGAGCACCAGTTACTGGGACAACTAAAATATCAAAGTAGCTATAATTTTAGTGCCCTGATCCAACGTCAATTATTACTGCTGGAGTCGGAATGGCTCTATGCGCTGCGTAATGCCCTGTTGGTGAACCGCTTACAACAAATGGCGTTAAAGGATCCTTTAACTACGCTGGGAAACCGTCGATTTTTTGACGATAGCTTTGCTAAAGCAATCCAACTGGCCAAGCGTCATCAGCAACCCTTTGCCTTGCTGCTGCTGGATTTAGACAACTTTAAACAGGTTAATGATTTGGCAGGCCATAGCACCGGTGATCAAGTGTTACTGGCGGTGGCCGATTGTATGCGGGAAACGCTCAGAGCAACTGACAGTTTGTTCCGTTTTGGTGGTGATGAATTTGCGGTCTTGCTGCAAGATCAGGACGCTGACCATGCTGAGCTGATTGCGGCGCGCTTACAGCAGCATATTAGTAAACATCCGTTGTTAAAGTTACATCAGGTAGGTTGCAGTATTGGTTTAGCCTGGTTAGGGTCGGAGCAGCAAGCCCGGGATCTGTTCCACCTGGCCGATGAGGCATTGTATCAAGCTAAAACCAGCGGCAAAGGTAAGGTTGGCGGCGGCACTATTAGTTTTGCTGGCATTCCTCGTCCAGCTCGCCCGCTGAAGGCTCCGCTTGCCAGTCTGGCTGCTGCCAATTAAGCCAGCCCGTGGCTGCCGTTGCCGCCACGGCACTGGCATAACCTGCTACCAGCTGTACCTTACCACCAGTCAGCAATAACGGGATCCGTCCGCGTTGCCACGGCGGTACCCGCCATAATTTAAACCATTGCTTCAATGGTTTAGTGCGTTGCCCCAGCGGCTTAAACGGTAAACTCAACTGCCCAAATACCAGCTGCCAGGCTTTGCCAGTTACCGGTAAAGCATCGTTACCGGATTCTTGCTGCCAGACTAACTGACCACAACCAACAGGCAATGCCAGCGGCTGCGCTAACTGCAGCTGCGTCTGCCAGTGTAGTAATTCCGGCGCCGATGTCACTCTGGTTAGGTATAAACGCTGTAAAAAGCGCCGTACCTGCCACTGCCCTAAAATTAACAGCGGCTGCGCGTCATCTTTGGCGGCAATGACCTGCTGTTTCAGCGTAGCCAGCCACTGGCTCGATGGATTAAGGCCAACGCCAGCCAACCATTTGCGTAACACCAAATCTTGCTGTAATTCAGGCAGCAAAGCCAGTTGCTGCAAATCCAGATAATCAGCCTGCAGACAACTGGCCAAAGCGATACCGGTGTAATAATCGGCCAGCTGCAAGGCCTGTTGTAAATGTTCGCAGCTGCGGGCTGCGGTGCGGGGCAGCGCAGGCCAGCGCTCTGTCAACGCCGGCACCACCTGCAACCGCAAAAAATTACGGTCAAAATCTGGGTTACTATTGCTCTCGTCTTCGACCCAGCGTAATTGCAGCGCTGTGGCAACTTCCAATAATTGCTGTCGAGGGAAATTCAGCCAGGGCCGCAGCAGCTGCCCTTGGCCAAAAGGACGACTTGCCGCCATCGCTGCCAAGCCAGATAGGCCAGCACCCCGCTTAAGCGCCAACAGTAAGGTCTCTAGCTGATCATTGGCATGATGAGCGGTTAACAGTACAGTTCCCGGCTGCTGCATATAGGTGGCGAGCACCTGGTAGCGGGCGTCACGGGCTTGTTGCTCCAAATCGGCACGGCCAGCCAGCTTAACCCGATGTAACCGAAACGCGACCCCTAATTGCTGGCATTGCTGCTGACAAAAAGCCGCCCAGTGATCGGCATTCGCACTTAAACCATGGTGGACATGCACAGCGGTCAACGGCATAGCGGCAGCCTGGCAAAGCGGTGCCAGCAAGTGTAATAACAGTTGGGAGTCAAGACCGCCACTGTAAGCCAGTGTTAGCTGTTGAGGTGCCAGGCGCTGCAGCAGTTGTTGCAACGCCTGTTGCAGTTCAGATTGCGCCGCAATCACTGCTGCTGGCAGTGATCCGGCTGTGTCTGAAGCTTCAGACAAGGGACTGGCCTTAGCAATAACCGTACGACATCAACCGCTGGTAACGTTTGTCCAGCAACTCTTGTGTACTGAGCTTTTGCAGCTTTTCCAGATCACGCAACAACGCCGTTTTCAACGTCGCCGCCATTTGCTCCGGCGAGCGGTGGGCGCCACCCAGTGGCTCGGTAATCACTTCATCAATCAGCTTCAGTTCTTTTAAGCGACCGGCGGTAATACCCATCGCATCGGCAGCCAGAGGGGCTTTCTCCGCACTCTTCCACAGGATGGAAGCACAGCCTTCCGGTGAAATCACTGAATAGGTGCTGTACTGCAGCATATTCACTTTATCACCAACGCCGATGGCCAAGGCGCCACCTGAACCACCCTCGCCGACCACAGTACAGATCACCGGCACTTTCAGGCCAGCCATCACTTTCAGGTTACGGGCGATGGCTTCGGATTGACCGCGCTCTTCAGCACCAATGCCCGGATAAGCACCCGGGGTATCGATAAAGGTGATAATCGGCAACTTAAAGCGCTCAGCCATTTCCATTAAGCGTAAGGCTTTACGGTAACCTTCAGGGCGGGGCATGCCGAAATTACGGCGGATCTTCTCTTTGGTATCGCGGCCTTTCTGATGGCCAATGACCATCACTGCCTGCTCGCCTAAGCGGGCAGTACCACCGACAATGGCATTGTCGTTAGCAAAAGCGCGGTCACCGCACAGTTCATCAAAATCATTGAACATATGCTCGATATAATCAAAGGTATAAGGGCGGCGCGGATGGCGTGCCAACTGGGCAATTTGCCAGGCCCCTAACTCAGCGAAGATTTTTTTGGTTAGTGTCAGGCTTTTTTCTTTTAGTTTGTTAATCTCTTCTTCTAACCCAAGATCATAATCGCCATTGCGACTGACATTGCGTAATTCGTCTATTTTTGCTTCCAGTTCGGCAATCGGTTGCTCAAACTCTAAATAATTCAGCATCATCGACTATCACTACCTAAATTAGTTAAATTCCAATTCTATTGTCGCCAGCTGCTTAAGCTGATGCAACAAGGCGTCGGCGGGCGTCACCCACCAGGCTGTCCCTAACTGCAGTCTGACCTGCCCTTCCTCGCGCTGATACCAAAGATAAACCGGTACTGTACCGGCACGATACTCCGCCAGCGCGTCTTGTAACTTTTGCAGATAATTCTGGTCTATCTGCTGCGATTGTACAGTGATATTCAGAGATTTCAGCGATTTTTCGCGCATAGCGGTAATTTCGCTGACATCGCGGCCGGACATTGTAAGGCCACCATTAAAATCATCAAAGCTGACCTGTCCGGTTACAACTAAGATCTGGTCTTTTTGCAGCAAATGCTCAAAGCTTTCCAGCTGTTCCGGGAAAAAGCGCACATCCAGCCGTGCCGACTTATCATCCAGTGTCACAATAGCCCAGCGCCGGCCCTTTTTGTTAATCATCACCCGCACCGACACGACGAGGCCAGCTACCTGAATGCTTTGATCTTTCTTGGTAGGCTGCAATTCAACCAGCCGGCAGTTCACGTAATGCTTTAGCTCGTCGCGATAGCGATTGATCGGATGCCCGGTTAAATATAAGCCCAGCGTCTCGCGCTCACCATCCAGCCAAATTTCATCCGGCCACAGCGGTACCTGCTTATAGCTACTGCTGCTGGTGTCAGTATCTGCTGCCAATAAGCCAAACAGATCGTCCTGTCCCACCGCCTGCGCCTTAGCATGTTGCTCTGCCGCCCGCATCGCCTCTTCCAGATTAGCCATCAAAATAGCGCGCTGCGGACCAGCATGCTGACCTTTGGCCAGTGGCGGGCCGAGGCGGTCCATGGCGCCGGACAGGATCAGCTTTTCCATCACCCTTTTGTTCAGCCGCTTTAAATCGACCTTGGCGCAGAAATCAAACAGGTCGCTAAAGCTGCCGTGCTGATTACGCGCTTCAATAATGGCTTCAATCGGGCCTTCACCGACCCCTTTAATGGCGCCGATACCGTAAACAATATGCCCCTGCTCGTTAACGGTAAATTTGTACTGGCCGGTATTGACATCCGGCGGGATCAGCGTCAGCTGCATCCGCTCACACTCATCAACCAGCGTCACGATCTTGTCGGTATTGTCCATATCAGCCGACATCACCGCTGCCATAAACTCAGCTGGGTAATGCGCTTTCATCCATAGCGTTTGGTAGGATACCAGTGCATAGGCGGCCGAGTGTGACTTGTTAAAGCCATAACCGGCGAACTTCTCTACCAAATCGAAGATTTTCATCGCCAGCTCGGGATCAATACCGTTTTGTACCGCCCCATCGCGGAAGGTATCGCGCTGCTTGGCCATTTCTTCCGGCTTTTTCTTACCCATGGCACGGCGTAATAAATCGGCACCGCCAAGCGAATAGCCGGACAAGACCTGGGCGATCTGCATCACCTGTTCCTGATACAGGATAATACCGTAAGTCGGTTCCAGGATCGGTTTTAACGACTCATGCTGCCAGGTCGCATCCGGATAGGAGATCTCTTCACGGCCGCGTTTACGGTCGATAAAGTTATCTACCATGCCCGATTGCAGTGGCCCGGGCCGGAATAATGCCACCAGTGCGATCATATCTTCGAAGCAGTCCGGTTGCAGACGGCGGATCAGATCTTTCATGCCACGCGATTCCAGCTGGAATACCGCTGTGGTATCGGCCCGCATCAGCATCTGATAGCTTTTGCTATCCTGCAACGGGATGCTGTTGATATCGACCAGCGGCTTGCCTTCCTTGCGCAGCCGGGCATTGGCCATATTCACCGCCCACTGCAAAATGGTCAGGGTGCGCAGGCCGAGGAAGTCGAATTTTACCAGGCCGGCATATTCGACATCGTTTTTATCAAACTGGGTAACCGGGTTCTGGCCATGCTCATCGCAATAAAGCGGCGAGAAATCAGTAATCTTGGTTGGGGCTATCACCACACCACCAGCATGCTTACCGGCATTACGGGTTACGCCTTCCAGCCGGCGCGCCATATCAATCAGATCGCGGACTTCTTCATCCGAGTCATACAGCTCGGGCAGGCGTGGTTCTTCTTTAAAAGCTTGCTCCAACGTCATGCCGGGCGTTGGTGGGATCAGTTTCGAAATGCGATCGACAAAGCCATAAGGATGGCCCAGTACCCGGCCAACATCGCGGATCACCGCCTTGGCGGCCATGGTACCGAAAGTAATAATTTGTGATACCGCTTCGCGGCCATACAGCTCGGCGACGTGATCGATCACCTCATCGCGGCGATCCATACAGAAGTCGACGTCGAAGTCTGGCATCGACACCCGCTCCGGGTTTAAAAAACGTTCGAATAGCAGGTCAAACTCGAGCGGATCCAGATCGGTAATTTTTAGCGCATAAGCCACCAGCGAGCCGGCACCGGAACCCCGCCCCGGGCCTACCGGAATATCATTATCCTTACTCCACTGAATAAACTCCATTACCACCAGGAAGTAGCCGGGAAAGCCCATCTGGTTAATCACATCGAGTTCAATCTGCAGCCGCTCGTCGTATTCGCCGCGCCGCGCCGCCCTGACCTGCTCATCCGGGAACAGCTGTAATAAGCGCTGCTCCAGACCCTCACGTGATTTCAGTACCAGATAATCGGCATCCGACAAGCCGCCGGTCGGAAAGGCGGGCAGGAAGTATTCCCCGAGCCGGATGGTGACATTACAGCGTTTGGCGATTTCGACGCTGTTTTCCAGTGCTTCAGGCAGATCGGCAAACAGCTCGGCCATCTCCTCGCTGCTACGCAGATATTGCTCTGCGGAGTAATTTTTTGGCCGGCGTTTATCATCCAGCGTAAAGCCATCATGGATGGCAACCCGGATCTCGTGGGCGGCAAAGTCTTCCGGCTTTAAAAATACCACTTCATTGGTCGCCACCACCGGCAACTGCTCCGCTTCAGCCAGTAGCACTGCTTTTTGTAAATACCGCTCTTCATCCGGACGATTAGTGCGTACCAGCTCCAGATAGAACCGCTCAGGAAAATGCTGCTGATAAAAATCCACCAGCGCTCTGACGCTGTGCGGATTTTCTTTTAGTAAGGCTTTGCCCAGCGGGCCGTCTTTGCCACCGGATAATACGATAATACCGTTACTATGCTCGGCCAGCCAGTCATGCTCCAGCTGTGGCTTGCCATCAACATGACCACGCAAATAGGCTTTGGATATCAGCTGAGTTAAATTCTGATAACCGGCATTGTCCGCTGCTAATAGCAGCAACCGGCTGCTTTCCCCAGGAAACAGCGGATGCAATACCCAGCAATCGACGCCAATAATCGGCTTGATGCCAGCTTCATGCGCGGTACTGTAAAAACGCACCAGACCGCAGAAGTTCATCTGATCGGTTAGTGCCAGAGCAGGCATCCCCTGCGCTGCCGCCGCTTTGATAATAGGTTTCGTTTTGGCCAGGCCATCGACCATTGAAAAGTCGCTATGCACCCGTAAATGGATAAAACGCGGTTCACTCATCAGCGACTGGCCTCCAGCTGCTCGGCGATCAGCCGCACCGGTTTAAAGCTACGCCGGTGCGCCGGCAAAATGCCGTGTTCGCTAATGGCTTGCAGGTGTGCTGCGGTCGGGTAACCTTTATGGGCGGCAAAACCAAACTGTGGATACAGCTTATCCAAGTCGGCCATTTCCTGATCGCGCGCTACCTTGGCCAGAATCGAGGCGGCACTGATTTCCGCTACCAGGCTATCACCTTTGACCACCGCACTGGCCGGCATCGCAAGCGACGGACAACGGTTACCATCAATCAGCACCCACTGTGGCTGGATCGCCAAAGCGGCCACTGCGCGCTGCATTGCCAACATGGTGGCATGCAGGATATTGAGCTGGTCAATTTCCGCCGGCTCGGCCCGACCCAGCGCCCAGCACAGCGCCTTGGCTTTAATTTCTTCAGCGAGCAGCTGACGCTTTTTCTCGGTCAGTTTTTTTGAGTCAGTTAACCCCAGGATCGGCTTCGCCGGATCCAAAATAACTGCTGCCGTTACCACAGCACCAATCAAAGGGCCGCGCCCGACTTCATCGACACCGGCGATTAACTTAACGTCAGGACGTTGATAACTCATGGTGCCATCACCTCAGCGATGGTTGCGGCGGCAACCTGACTGGCATTCTGCCGCAATATCTGATGTAAAGCCTGGTATTCTGCCTGCAGTGTTGCTGGTGCGCCAGTGACTAACGGTTGCATCGCCTGCAGCAAGGCCGGTACCGTTAAGGCATCCTGTAGCAGTTCAGTCACCAGCCCACGTCCAGCCAGTAAATTTGGCAGGCTGACATGCTGCAGTTTCACCAGTCGCTTGGCGATCTGATAGGTTAGCCAGTTGGTGCGGTAGCCAACGACCATCGCGCATTTCGCTAACATGGCTTCTAAAGTCGCGGTGCCGGAAGCAATAAAGGTGCTGTCTGCGGCCAGTAATACCTGCCGCGCCTGGCCGGTAAATTCGCGAATCTTAAGCTCAGGCGCCACCTGAGTTTTAATACTTTGCCAAAGCGCCGCTTTTTCGGTGGTGACCATATTGGTCACCAGCTGTAGCTGTGGATTTTGTTGCTGCAGTAAAGCCGCGGCCTTGAGAAAATCCGGCGCCAGCAGTTTGATTTCATTAGTCCGGCTGCCCGGCATAATGGCCAGCACTGGCCTTAACGGATCGAGTCCCAATTCGGCTTTGGCCGCGGTTTTATCTACCGTTAGCGGCATGCTGTCAGCAAGGGTATGGCCGACAAAGGTACAAGGCACCTGATAGCGGTCGTAAAAGGCTTTTTCAAAGGGTAACAGCGATAACACCATATTGGTGGCTTTGGCAATTTTAAAAATCCGTTTATGGCGCCAGGCCCAGACCGAGGGGCTGACATAATGCACGGTTTTAATGCCTTGCTGCTTTAATGCCAACTCTACCGGCAGATTAAAGTCCGGTGCATCGATACCAATAAATACTGCGGGTTGCTCAGCCAGAATAGCGGCTGTGATGTCTTTCTTAATTTGCAGTAAGCGTCTGAGCCGGCCCAATACTTCGACCAACCCCATCACTGCCAGCTCTTCCATTTCAAACAAGGCCCGAAAGCCGAGTGCCTGCATCCGCGGGCCGCCAATACCAAAAAACTCCGCATCCGGGTAACGTTGCTTCAGCGCTGTAATCAGATCGGCACCAAGAATATCACCGGAATGTTCACCGGCGATCAGCGCAATTTTTAACGGGGGTGTCTGTTGAACCATCATCCGGCGGTCTTTTCCTGAGTTCTGTGCTAAGCGTCACGTTATTATTCTTAGAAAGGTTTGCTATCTTAACGGCTCGTGACGGCGAGTTAAACCTTCAAATAAAAAACGCGCCATCAAAGCGCGCTTTCTGCATCACAACCAAGCTTAACGCACAATACCACGGCTGGCATTGGCGATAAAATCAGTAAAAACTTTTAGCTCGGGCACCTCTGCCGCCTTGTCGGCCAGGGCCGCTAAAGCTTCAGGTACTGTTTGACCCTTACGATAGACTTCTTTATAAGCCCGGCGCAGTTCTAGCAATACTTCAGCGCTAAAACCACGGCGCTTCAAGCCTTCGGTATTCATACCGGCCGGTACGCAGGGCGAACCATGCACCATCAGATAAGGCGGCACATCTTTTAATACTATAGAGCCACCACCGCAAAAACTGTGGGCGCCAATATGCACAAACTGATGCACGCCAGTCATACCGCCTAAGATCGCCCAATCACCAATATGCACATGGCCGGCCGCCTGCGCGCCACTGGCAAAAATAACATGGCTGCCAATCACACAGTCATGCGCAACATGGGTGGTATTCATAAACAGGTTATGGCTACCGATGATGGTCTGGCCTTTATCCTGAATGGTGCCGCGGTGCACCGAGCAGCCCTCACGGAATACGTTGTAGTCGCCGATCAGTAACTCGGTTGGCTCCCCTTTATATTTCTTATCCTGGCAAGCTTCGCCAATACTGGCAAACTGAAAGAAGTGATTACCCTTGCCAATTTTGCTCGGGCCTTTGATTGCTACGTGCGATTCCAGCACACAGTCATCGCCAAGTTCAACGCCATGCCCGATATAGCAAAAAGGACCAATTTTGACGTTATTGCCAATTTTCGCGCTTGCTTCAATTACCGCTGTAGGATGGATCACGTTACATCTCTCTTCTGGCACACATCAGTTCAGCGCAGCACACCACCTGGCCGTCGACCTTGGCTTCGCCATAGAATTTCCACATGTTCCGCCGTTCCTTCAGGAACTTCACTTCCAGGATCATGGTATCGCCTGGTACCACCGGTTTTTTAAAGCGCGCTTCGTCAATGGCGGCAAATAAATACAACTCGTTTTCGCTACGTTCTGTGACGGTTTTAAAACCCAAAATACCGGTAGCCTGCGCCAGTGCTTCCAGAATCAAAACCCCAGGGAAAATCGGCATCCCCGGGAAATGTCCGGTAAACACCGGCTCATTCATGGTGACATTTTTCACCGCGGTCAAACTTTCACCCGGTGTATAGTCCAGTACTTTATCGATTAATAAAAACGGATAACGATGCGGCAATAATGCCATAATTTCCTGAATATCCAGGCTATTAAGTTGATTAGCCAAAATTAATCCTCTGTGGCTGCCGCGGTACTGTCACCGCCAGCTGCTAATTGTTTTTCTAATTGTTTTACCCGCTGATACAGCTGATCAATCTGCCGCAGCTTCGCTGTATTGCGACGCCACTCGGCATTAGTCGTGGCCGGTAAACCTGAAGTATAGACGCCTTTTTCCGTCACCGGTTTCATTAGCATCGCCATGCCGGAGATCTGAGCACCATCGCAGATCTCAATATGGCCATTGATCACGGCGGCGCCGCCTATTATACAGTAACGGCCGATAGTAGTACTGCCGGCGATAGTGGTACAACCAGCCATAGCCGTATAATCACCAATCTTCACGTTATGCGCAATTTGGCACAGATTATCAATAATCACATTATTGCCAATCACCGTATCTTCAATAGCGCCGCGATCAATACAGGTGTTCGCGCCGATTTCACAATCATCGCCGATGCGAACTGAACCGGTCTGCGGGATCTTTAACCAACGGCCACGTTCATTAGCAAAACCAAAGCCGTCAGCACCGATTACCGCACCGCTTTGAATCACACAACGCTGACCAATACTCACCCGATGGTAAATACTGACATTGGCCCAAATTTTAGTATTGGCACCAACTACCGCATCTTCACCGATAAAGCAACCGGCACCAATTTGCGCGCCAGCCGCAATAACAGCATTAGCTGAGATCACCGCTTTAGCGCCGATGGCTGCATCAGCGGCAATACTGGCGCTGGGATCTATTACTGCGCTAGGGTGAATACCGGGCTGAGCACTGGCCGGTGTGGTATCCAGTAGTTGTGCGGCCTTGGCGAAGGCGACATAGGGGTCGGCTACCACCAGCACATTAACGCCCGGCGCCACAAAGGGCACATCATCGGCTTTAACCAGTACCGCACTCGCCGTGCTTTGTGCCAGATAGGGCCGGTATTTACTATTGGATAAAAAACTTAACTGGCCAGCGCCAGCATTTTCCAGGGACGCAACAGCAGAAACGCCGCAAGCGGCGTCTCCAATAAGCTCTGCGTTAAGCTTTTCAGCTAAGACAGATAACAGAATCACGAGATTAGTTCGCCTTGCTTACCTGCTGAATCACTTTCTCAGACAGGTCGAATTCTGGTTTGGCATAAACCGCAGCATTGGCATTTAATACCACATCAAACTTTTCGCGTTCAGCCACCACATCGATAGCGGCTTTGATCATACCCAGAATACGGTTACGTTCTTCGGCCTGGCGTTGACGGATCTGCTCATCTAACGGACGCGCCAGATTCTCATACTGTTCACGTTGTTTGTTTACTGAAGCCGTTAATTCCTGTTGTTGCTTTTCACTCATGGTTGGGCCATCGCGACGCAGTTTTTCGATGTTAAAGCTAATGTCTTTTTCCAGCTTGCTAACTTCTTCGATTTTCGCAGCAAACTCAGTGCGGATGATTTCCTGCACCTGCTGTGATTGCGGGATGCTGGCGGCGACGGCCTGCACATCTACGAAACCGATTTTAACTTCTCTGGCCTGCAGGCTACCGGCACACAGCATGGTGGCGACGACAAAAACAGCAGACTTAATTAAATTACTTTTAAACATCTTAATTCCTATCATGTTTTAGAAGGTTGTACCAATATTGAAGCTAAAGTTTTCTTGTAAATCGCCTTCGTATTTTTTAATGATTTTCGCCAGGCTGAAGGTGAGAGGGCCCATTGGCGAAATCCATTGCACCGACACACCAGCTGAGGCGCGGATCAATCCAGGATCAGAGTAATCGACCAGCAGCGGCTCACGGTTGTCTTGCCGCAACTGTACCAAATTGGCATAGCGATTAATATCAAATTCTGTGTCCCAAACGTTACCGGCGTCAATAAATAAACTGGTACGTACTGAGTTGCGGTTTTCATCTTTCAGGAACGGTGTTGGTGTTATCAACTCCAGCGTTAGCATCGCCAGCGCATTACCACCAATTGACCGTGTAGACACATTATAGTTGTCATTTACAGGGTCACTTGGGAAAGAACTGTTACCACCGATAGGATCCGGCACCCCTGGTACCACATTAGCGCCGCGGAAAATGGCGTGCGGGCCGATAATCCGGTTTTCAAAGCCACGTAAGTTCTGGCCACCACCGTAGAAATTCTCGGTGAACGGTAAGGTATAGTCATAGCCATCTTTGTCACCATAACCATTACCATAGCCCAGTTCCAGCTTGCTGCGGAATGACCATTGATGATCGCGACTTAGCGGAATATATTGCTGCGCTTCAAACTGCGTTTTGAAGTATTGCAAGTCGGAGTTAGGGGTGGTCGCACGCAACGTCAGACTAAACATCCGACCTGCAGTCGGGAATAAACCACGGTTTAACGTACTGTGCATCCAACCGGCACTTAACTCATAGTTAGTAAAGTTGTAGCCACCATCCGGATTGCGGGCATCTAACAGCACTGCGCGGAAATGCCGCAATTGATCATATTCATTAATCGAATTGATCTTGTTCACCGAGACGTTACCACCAAAATTCAGACGGTTATATTCGTTAATCGGATAACCAATGCTGCCACCCACGCCATAACGTTTCTGGTTGTAGGCTTCCAGGTTAGACGAGGCACGGCTGTAATCGAGATCAGAATAGAACAGCTGACCGCCGAGGCTAACACCATCCAGCGTAAAATACGGATCGGTGTAAGTCAGACTAACACCTTTCTGGTACTTGTTAGTATTTAAACTAATGCCTGCGGCGTTACCTGAACCCAGGAAGTTATTTTGTTCAACACCAATCTGGAACGACAAGCCCTGGAAACTGCCATAAGAGACGCCGGCATTAAAACTACCCGATGGCTGCTCTTTAATAGTAAAACCAACATCAACCAAGTCATCAACACCAGGCACCGGCGCAGTATCAAACTCGACTTTTTCGATATACATCAGACGTTGGATCCGCTCTTTCGACAACTCCAACGCATCATTGGATAACCAGGCCCCTTCCATCTGCCGTAATTCGCGGCGAATGACTTCATCCCGGGTATTGGCATTCCCTTTCACATCAATCCGGCGCACGTATACGCGTTTACCCGGATCAACGCTGATGGTCAGTGCCACTTCTTTAGTGTCATCGTTAATGTTAGGAATGGTGCGGACTTTCGAGTTGGCATAACCAAAACGCGCCAGTAAGCGGGCAATATTTTCTTCAGTAAAGGTGACTAAAGCGCCATTATATAACTGGCCTTTTTCCAACGGCAGAATAGAACGAATGATTTCTTCCTGACCAATTAAATCACCAACGAAGTTAATATCACTGATTTTGTATTGTTCGCCTTCGGTCACATTTAAGGTGACGTAAACCGAGGTTTTATCCGGGCTCACCGCTACCTGTGAAGAATCGACATTAAAACGTAAATAACCACGATCCAGGTAGTAACTATTAATCTTTTCGATGTCACCCTGCAAGGTTTGCTTCTGATAACGATCCGAGGTCCAGAACCGCCACCACGGCATATCCTGCTTCGACTCCACCACACTGAGTAATTCATCATTACTAAATAAGGTGTTGCCAACAATGTTAATCTGGCGCACCGAAGCCGGATCACCCTCTTCAAATTCAAACTTCAGATTGACGCGGTTACGTGGCAGGTACGTGACCTTAACCTCAACCTTGGCCTGATATTTACCCACGCCGTGGTAAAATTCTGTCAGACCATTTTCAATATTTTTCAGAATCGTCTTGTCCAGCGGCTCACCCACGACAATGCGGTTACCGGCCAGACTTTCCGACAGTTGCTCTTCTTTAATATCCTTGTTGCCATCAAACTCGATATTATTGATGGTTGGCCGCTCACGCAGCCGGTAAATAACGGTATTGCCATCACGGAACACCCGGATATCATCAAAATGGCCAGCGCCATATAGCGTACGGATACTGCGCGACAAGGTGTAGTCGGTCACCGTGTCGCCAACATTAAACGGCAGATTATTCAGGGCCGCGCCTAACGCCACCCGTTGCAGACCTTCTACCTGAATGTCCTGTACGATAAAAGATTCTTCAGCAAACACTGAGTGACTGCCTGTAGCAAGCAAGATCGCAGCTACTAATCGCTTAATTGTCATTATTTGAACTACTTATGATTAGTTTATTACAAACGAGAAATATCGTTGAGCAGCGCAATTCCCATTAACATCAGCAGGACTAAAGCACCGAAGCGAAAACCTATTTCCTGCGCTCTCTCAGAGACAGGTTTACCGCGTATTAGTTCCACCACAAGATACATTAAATGGCCGCCATCCAAAATAGGCAGCGGCAATAAATTGATCACCGCCAGATTGACACTGATCAGTGCCATAAAGGACAGAAAGGCGATTAACCCCATACTGGCCGTGCTACCAGCCCCCTGAGCGATTGAAATTGGCCCGCTTAAATGTTTCACCGAGACATCACCGGTTAACAGCTTGCCCACCATCGCAAAGCTCAAACGTGTTAACTGCCAGGTTTGGGCAAAGCCCTCACCAATGGCCGCGAACACGCCATAGCGCTGGGTATAAATCAGATCATCTGGCCAGGGTGTAATTTGTGGCACTATGCCAAGCATCCCCTGGCTAAAACCATCGGCGCCAGTGGTTAAGGCTGGCGTTGCCACTAGCTGTAATGTCTGGCCATCCCGGCTAATCTCTAACTGCAGCGGCTGCTCTGGATGATTTCTGATCCACTGTTCGATCTGCTGCCACTCAGTTACCGGCTGGCTATTAATCGTCAGAAGGGTATCACCCACTTGCAAACCTGCCGCTTCCGCCGCTGAGCCTGGCGTTATTTGGGCCAGCGTCGTGGTTGCTTTCGGGCCAAGCAGTTGTAATCCCAAACTGGAGAATACCGACTGCTGATCGGGATTAAATTGCCAATCCCGGGTATCCAGTACCCGTTGCCGTTCGGCTAAACTGTCGCGGTCTTGCACCGTCAACGTAATTTGTGGCCGGCCGAGCTGTTCCACCAACAATAAGTTTGCACTACGGATATCTCTTACCGTGCGGCCATTAATCGCTATTAACTGCTCGTTCTCGCGCACGCCGGCCGCAGCGGCTATCGAAGCGGGCTGCGCACCGCTAAATACCGGCTTAACTTCCGGCACACCGACCAGGTACATCAGCCAGAGTAATAAAATCGCAAAAATAAAATTGGCGCCGGGTCCAGCGGCAATAATCGCCATCCGTTGCCAAACGCTTTTATGATTAAACGCCAGATCACGAAACTGTGGCAGCACCGGGTCAATTCGCTCATCCAGCATCCGCACATAACCACCCAACGGGATAGCGGCCACCACAAACTCGGTACCCTGGCGATCGCGCCAACTAAATAACGCCTTACCAAAACCGATAGAAAAACGCTTTACCAGCACACCATTTTTACGTGCTACCCAGAAATGACCAAACTCGTGCACGGTCACTAAAATACCCAGTGCAACGACAAAACTCAGTACATTCCATAACAAGGCTAACATCAGATTTTTCCTAGCTGTGCCTGGGCATAAACCCGACTTTGATGATCCAGCGCCAATATAGCATCCAGACTCCGGGCATCATAGCCAGCAAATTTTGCCAAGGCTCGCTGATTTAGTTCACTAATACCGGGAAACGACAATTCACCACGCAAAAACGCCGCCACTGCCACTTCGTTAGCCGCATTTAGGGCGGTAGTCGCGCCCTGGCCGGCGGCACAGGCCTCTATCGCCAAATAGAGATTGGGATAACGGGCCGGCTCTGGTTTACTAAAGGTGAAGGCTGACAACTGAAAGAAATCTAATGGTGGCACCGGACTACTGATCCGCTCTGGGAACGCCAGTGCATGGGCAATAGGGGTGCGCATATCCGGTTGACCAAGCTGAGCCAATACCGAACCATCACTATATTGCACCATAGAATGAATAATACTTTGTGGGTGAATCACCACCTGAATATCGTCCGGCGAACAATTAAACAGCCAGCGCGCTTCGATAAATTCCAGCCCCTTATTCATCATGGTAGCGCTATCAACCGAGATTTTCTGGCCCATACTCCAGTTTGGATGTGCGACAGCTTCGGCCGGTGTCACCTCAGCAAAACTGGCCAAGGGTCGATGCAGAAAAGGCCCACCGCTGCCGGTGAGCAGCAAACGGCTAATGCCATGTTCGGCAAGCCGACCACGACCGGCAGCCTGTTGTAACGCCAGCGGTAAACATTGAAAAATGGCGTTATGTTCACTATCAATCGGCAATAAGGTGGCACCATGGGCTGCGACTTTCTGCATAAACAGCTCGCCGCTCATCACCAGTGCTTCTTTGTTAGCCAAAAGCACGCGTTTACCGGCTTCTACTGCCGCCAGCGTAGGCAGTAAACCTGCGGCGCCGACAATCGCCGCCATCACCATATCGGCATCCGGATGGGCAGCCAGTTCAATCAGACCTTGCTCACCGGCTAACACCTCGGTTAGCAGACCAGCCTGCCGTAGCCGAAACTTCAGCTCAGCGGCTGCAGCAGGATCTTGCATCGCCGCATAACGGGGCCTGACCTGCACACATTGCGCAAAAAGTTTATCGACGGCAGTAGCGGCGGTTAACGCCAGTACCTGGTATTTATCCGGATGCTGTGCGACAACCGACAAGGTGCTGCAACCAATAGAGCCAGTCGCCCCCAGAATCACCAACTGCTTCATAGAAACTGTTTACCCAAAAAGGCCAGCAGCAATGCATACAAAGGTGCGGTAGCCGTCAGACTGTCAATCCGATCTAAAATGCCACCATGGCCGGGTAAAAAAGCGCCACTGTCTTTTTTACCGGCAACACGCTTAAACATACTCTCACTTAAATCGCCAAATACCGATAACAAAGTCAGGGCTATCGCCGCCAGGTACCAGTGCCAGCTGACGCCAGGCCAGCTCTGCCAGCTAAGTAACGCCGTCAACACTAATAACACCAGACCTAAGCCACCGAGCAAACCTTCCAGCGTTTTACCGGGGCTGACTTTAGGCAGCAATTTGGTTTTTCCAAACGGCTTACCGACCAGATAGCCACCAATATCTGCCGCCCAAACTAAACCCAGTAAGGCAAAAATCAGCCAGCCACCATAGAACGACGATTGTTCGTAGCCGATGTTGCGGATAAAGATCAACGCCGCCCAGGCTGGCAATAAAGTACACCAACCCATTAACGCCCGGCGCCAATCGCTAGTGGCCCACAGATGTTGGCTGGCCGGAAAACTCAGCACCAGCACAATAGCGAGCAACCACCAGGCAGCGCCCAGTAACAAAATACTGAGTAAAGGGGTGTTATTCAGCAGGGCGCCGGCAGTATCAAAGGTTGTCAGGGCATAAAATAGCGCCATTAATATCGCGGTCAGTGCTACATAGCTGGCCCGGCTACGACGATTGGCCAAACCACAAAAACCACTCCACTCCCACGAGCCGAGCAAAAACGCTGCAGACAGCACGGCAGCAAAGCCCGATAAGGGCAAATAAAATACTGCTGCCAGCGCCAGCGGCGCCAGAATTAAAGCAGTGATCACGCGTTGCTTAAACAATATTGTTATCCTTTATTATTTGCTGCAGCAAGCTCTCGAATCTGCGCCCCGGTGCAACCGAAACGCCGTTCACGATTAATATAAGCGGCAATCGCCTCTGAAAACACCTGTTGGTCAAAATCAGGCCACAGCGTTTCAGTAAACCAGAACTCGGCATAAGCGGCCTGCCACAACAGAAAATTACTGATCCTTAGATCACCGCCGGTACGGATCAGTAAATCCAGTTCTGGCTGCTCTGCCATTTGCACCTGAGCACCTAATGCCTGTTCGGTAATGTCTGCTGGCTGCAATTCACCACCTTGTACCTGTTCTGCCAGTTTTCGGCAGGCCGCTACGATGTCCCAACGCCCGCCATAATTAGCCGCAATATTTAACGTCATGGCCGTGTTTTCGGCCGTCAGTTGCTCAGCCTTACGAATGCTTTGCACCAGCTTATCGCTAAATGCCGATAAATCGCCAACAATTTTCAAGCGGATATTATTTTTGTGCAGCGCCTTAACTTCTTTCTGCAATACCATTAAAAATAGCTGCATTAAGGTGCTGACTTCCTCTTTCGGCCGCCGCCAGTTTTCACTACTAAAGGCAAATAAGGTCAGCGATTGAATACCCAACTCGCGACAAAAACTGACGCTGCGCCGGACCGCTTCAACCCCTTTTTTATGACCCCAGACTCTTGGTTTACCCTGCCGCTCGGCCCAGCGTCCATTGCCATCCATGATAATCGCCACATGTTGTGGCAAGCTTTGCTGTTTTAGCTGAGGTACTGCAGTCATCCGTAGAACCTGTGTTGTTATTATTGCCAAAAGACGGTTAGGCTATAGCACTGCGACGGAGTTCAGCCTGGCATTAACAAAAAGCGCCGCGGAGTATTACTGACACGGCGCTTTTATGACGCTATAACCAGAAAATCGACGTTGCAAGTCCGGTTTAGACTTCCATCAGTTCCTTTTCTTTCTCGGCCAGCACATCATCCACTTTTTTCACGAACAGATCAGTGATCTTTTGGATCTCATCTGCGGCCTTACGCTCATCATCTTCACTAATTTCTTTATCTTTTAGTAAGGCTTTAAAATCGGCATTGGCATCACGACGGATATTGCGAATGGCGACCCGGCCGCCCTCAGCTTCACCGCGTACTAATTTAACTAAATCTTTGCGACGCTCTTCGGTCAGTGGTGGCAGCGGCACCCGAATCACAGTACCAGCAGACATTGGGTTTAAACCCAGGTTAGAGGCCATAATGGCTTTTTCTACCGCCTGCGTCAGACTTTTATCGAAAACGGTAATCGCCAGAGTACGGGAGTCTTCAATAGAAACGTTAGCAACCTGACGCAGTGGCGTATCTGCGCCATAATAAGAAACCTGAATACCATCTAACAGGCTTGGGTGAGCACGGCCGGTACGAACTTTGGTTAGTTGGCTTTTCAGCGCGTCTACGCTTTTTTCCATCCGGACTTTTGCGTCAGCAATAATGTCGTTAATCACGATCGTTATCCTTTTATTTATCCAGCTGTGGCGCCAACGGCGCCATTAGGCCGGCTAGTTTACTGTAAATTTTCCTGATGGTCGATGGTTGTGCCTTCGGCCTCACCCATAATCACCCGCTTTAAGGCGCCGGGTTTGTTCATATTAAACACCCGGATTTGCAGATTATGGTCGCGCGCCAGCGTAAAAGCGGCTAAATCCATCACTTTAAGTTCTTTATCCAGCACTTCGGTATAGGTGAGTTGGCTGTATAGCGTAGCATTAGGATCTTTAACCGGATCAGCAGAATAGACGCCATCCACCTTAGTGGCTTTTAACACCGCATCGGCTTCAATTTCGATGCCGCGTAAGCAGGCAGCAGAGTCAGTGGTAAAGAATGGGTTACCGGTACCGGCAGAGAAAATCACCACCCGGCCCGATTTTAATAAACTGATCGCTTCAGCCCAGCTATAGGCATCACAGACGCCATTTAATGGGATGGCACTCATCATGCGGGCGTTCACATAAGCCCGGTGCAGCGCATCGCGCATCGCCAGGCCGTTCATTACGGTGGCTAGCATCCCCATATGGTCGCCGACGACGCGGTTCATCCCGGCTTTAGCCAGGCCTTCACCGCGGAAAATGTTACCGCCGCCTATCACGATACCAACCTGCACCCCCAGTTCAACCAGTTCTTTAATTTCCTGGGCCATGCGGTCAAGCACTTTCGGATCGATACCAAAGCCTTCATCGCCCATCAGGGCCTCACCACTGAGTTTTAACAGAATGCGCCGATACATAGGTTTTGGATTGATACTCATGGTTACCCCTAGTGCTGTTGGTGTTGTTATGCAGTTATACCCGTCATCCTTGCAGACACGGCGGTGTTAGCTACCCGTATCTGTAATGTTTTTGGGTGTATGCGAGCCGGGCAAAAAAAAACCGCGACTTAGGTCGCGGTTATTTTAGCGTTTTTACGCCATTTGCTAAAGCGCAAATTACTTCTTGGCAGCAGCGATTTGAGCCGCAACTTCAGCCGCGAAGTCTTCTTCTTTCTTCTCAATACCTTCGCCCACTTCCAGACGAATGAAAGAAATGGCTTTGGCGCCGTTCTGCTTCAGGAATTCGCCAGTCGTGATTGACGGATCTTTCACGAACGGTTGACCTGTTAAGCTCACTTCGCCAGTGAACTTAGTCATCCGGCCAGCAACCATTTTCTCAGCGATTTCTTGTGGCTTGCCAGAGTTAACCGCGATTTCAACCTGGATTTGACGCTCACGCTCAACCACTTCAGCAGACACATCTTCCGGGTTAACATAACCTGGATTGTTTGCTGCAACGTGCATTGCGACGTCTTTGGCGATATCTTCGTTACCACCTTCCAGCACGGCTAATACACCGATACGGCCAGAGTGGATATACTGACCGATCACTGCGCCAGTTACTTTAGCGATACGACGTACGTTGATGTTTTCACCGATTTTGGCAACCAGAGTAGCACGGGTATCTTCAACCGAAGTACCATTCAGATCAGCCGCTAACAGCGCTTCAACGGTGTCGATGTTCTGAGCTTGCGCCAGATCAGCAACGCTGTTGGCGAAGGCCAGGAAGCTGGCGTCACGGGCTACGAAGTCAGTTTCGCAGTTAAATTCAATCGCCAGACCTACACCGTTAGCAACGCGGGTTAATACCACGCCTTCAGCAGCGATACGGCCGGCTTTCTTGGCAGCCTTGGCTAAGCCGCTTTTACGCATGGCGTCGATTGCCGCTTCGATGTCACCACCGGTCTCTTCTAATGCTTTTTTACAATCCATCATGCCAGCGCCAGTGCGCTCGCGTAATTCTTTAACTAATGCGGCAGTTACAGCCATGGGAGCTTCCTCGTAATTTAGTTCAGACAAACAGGGGCGAGACGCCCCTGTTGCAAAGTGATCCTGCAGTTCAGCCGAGCTTAAACCCGGCTGATGACAGAATAATTATTCTGCTTCAACGAAGGCTTCAGCTTCAGCCTGGACTTCGATGTTTTTGTCACGACCTTCCTGGATGGCTTGACCAACAGCGCCCAGATATAACTGGATAGCGCGGATGGCGTCGTCGTTGCCAGGGATTACGTAGTCAACACCTTTAGGATCTGAGTTAGTATCTACAATAGCTACTACCGGGATACCCAGGTTGTTGGCTTCTTTGATCGCGATATGCTCGTGGTCAGCGTCGATAACGAATAATACGTCCGGTAAGCCGCCCATCTCTTTGATACCGCCTAAGCTCTTTTCCAGCTTGTCCATCTCACGGGTACGGTCTAAAGCTTCTTTCTTGGTCAGCTTGTCGAAAGTACCGTCCTGGCTTTGTGCTTCCAGGTCTTTTAAACGCTTGATTGACTGACGAACAGTTTTCCAGTTAGTCAGCATACCACCTAACCAACGGTGGTTTACGTAGAACTGGTCGGCTTTCACTGCGGCTTCTTTGATTGCTTCTGAAGCTGCACGCTTAGTGCCTACGAACAGGATTTTGCCTTTTTTGGCAGCGACTTGCTGAATGAACGCCAGCGCATCATTCATCATTGGAACAGTTTGTTCCAGGTTGATGATGTGAACGCGGTTACGGGCGCCGAAAATGAACGGCTTCATTTTTGGGTTCCAGTAACGGGTTTGGTGACCGAAGTGTACGCCCGCCTGGAGCATGTCGCGCATTGAAACTTTTGCCATGATAATTTTCCTGTAAAGGGGTTAGGCCTCCATGCATCCCATATGCCGACCCGACTCTCGCCAGGCACCCCGGAATATGTGTCGATGCATGTGTGTTATTTAATTTAGGGTTTGTGCAGCGTCGCTGCCGACAAAAACCTTTAACTTATAACCAGAAATTCTGTAAAGCTACAGCAAACTGATGCCAAGTTAGGGTACAATGCCGTTTGCGAAATTGCGGCGCGCTTTATACCATAACGCCGTTCAGAATACAATCGAATCAGTTAATTTGCAGCCGTTTGCCCCACAGCGAAACAGAGAGAATCACCGATGACAGCACCGATTAAAACCCCGGCCGAAATTGAAAAAATGCGCATTGCAGGTCGTCTGGCCGCTGAAGTGCTGGAAATGATTGAACCCTATGTCAAAGCCGGTGTCACCACCGACGAGCTGAATACGATCTGTCACGACTATATTGTCAATGTCCAACAAGCAGTACCGGCACCACTGAATTACCACGGCTTTCCCAAATCGATCTGTACCTCAGTGAACCATGTGATCTGTCACGGTATCCCTGGCGACAAGGTGCTAAAAGACGGCGACATTATTAATATCGATATCACCGTGATTAAAGATGGCTACCACGGTGATACCTCGAGGATGTTTGTGGTTGGCAAACCGAGCATTCTGGCTGAGCGCTTAATTCGTATCACTCAGGAAGCCATGTACCTGGGGATCAAAAAAGTCAAAGACGGCGCCCGTCTGGGTGATATCGGCTATGTGATCCAGCAACATGCCGAAAAACATAGTTACTCGGTGGTACGTGAATATTGTGGCCATGGTATCGGCGCCGTGTTCCATGAAGAACCGCAGGTATTGCACTATGGCAAGCCCGGCACCGGTGAGGTATTAAAAAGCGGCATGTGTTTAACCATCGAGCCAATGATTAATGCCGGTGCCCGCCACAGCAAGCTATTAAAAGATGGCTGGACAGTCGTCACCAAAGACCGCAGTTTATCTGCCCAGTTTGAGCATACCATCCTGGTTACCGATACCGGCTGTGAGATTTTAACGCTGCGCAGCGATGACACCATTGAGCGGATTGTTACTGCTGAGTAAAACTCAGCGAATAAGAAGGAGTGTGCCCGTGAGTCAGGTCTTAAGTTTTAACCGCCCCCTGCCCGAGCGGTACTCTCTGGATGCCTATAAAAAGCATTTCGCTGAGTTTCAGGAATTTCAGGCCCGCGCCTTTCATAGCCAACCGATCAATGCACTGGTCAAAGCCCGTGCCCGCTTTGTCGATGAAGTGCTGCTGCAACTCTGGCAATACTGCGACCTGAGTAAAGACAAAAGCATCAGCCTGCTGGCCGTTGGCGGCTATGGTCGTGGCGAATTACACCCTTACTCGGATATCGACCTGTTGCTGCTGGTTGAGCGTCGTCCGGATAGTCAGCAACAGGAAGCCATCGCCCGCTTTATTACCTTGCTGTGGGATTTACGCCTCGAAGTCGGCCACAGTGTGCGCACGCTAAAAGAAACGCTAAGCCTGGGTAAAGAAGACATTACCATTGCCACCAACTTGCTGGAAATGCGGTTGTTAACCGGTAATAAAACGCTGTTTGCCGAGCTGCAAACCGCTACCATGAATGATAATTTCTGGAATAGCCAAGCGTTCTTTCAGGCCAAACGACATGAACAACAACAACGCCACGCCCAGTATCATGGCACCGCTTATAACCTCGAACCAAATCTGAAAGCTAACCCGGGTGGTTTGCGCGATATTCAAACCATCGGCTGGGTCGCTAAAAAGCATTTTAATACCCGTACCATGCGCGAACTGGTGGCTTATCAGTACCTGACAGAAGATGAGTATCAGGAATTGATGGAGTGTGAGGCTTATCTTTGGCAAATGCGTTTTGCACTGCATCTGGAAGCCGGCCGTAACGAAAACCGGATCCTGTTTGATTATCAGCCGGCCGCCGCCGAGCGGCTGGGCTTTGGCGCCGATGGTAAGGCCTCGGTCGAGCGAATGATGAAGCGGTTTTTCCGCACTGTACAACGGGTTAGCGAACTGAACGAAATGCTGCTGCAATACTTTGAAGGCAGCATTCTGAATTCGCAGCAAAAATTGAAAATCACTCAGCTGGACGATTACTTCGAATTACATGGCCATCTGATTAAAGCCAGCGATAATGCGGTCTTTGCTAAACGCGATAATCTGCTTCGGCTATTCTGGCATATTGCCAATAACTCCAATATTACCGGCGTCCATTCGACCACCATCCGACTGATTCGCCAGGTGCGGCGGCGCTTAATGGGCGATTTACAAGATTATGAAGCCTGCCGCCAACTGTTTCTGAGCCTGATGCGCCATCCGCGCGGTATGGACAAAGCTATCACCCTGATGCACCGTTACGGGATCCTCGCGGCTTACCTGCCACAATGGCGCAATATTGAAGGCCAGATGCAGTTTGATTTGTTCCACGCCTATACGGTGGACGAGCACACGCATCGTTTACTTAAAAATCTGTACAAATACAGTCTGCCGGAGCATGACAGCGAATTTCCACTCTGCTCCGATATCGTGCGTAAAATGGAGAAGCCCGAGCTGCTCTATTTAGCCGGCATTTTCCATGATATTGCCAAAGGCCGCGGCGGCGATCACTCCGAGCTGGGTGCTATGGATGCGCGCGAATTTGCCAAGCTGCATAAGCTCAGTGACTTTGACAGCAAGCTGATTGCCTGGCTGGTCGATAATCATTTATTAATGTCAGTTACCGCGCAGCGCCGCGATATCCATGATCCGCAAGTGGTCGCCGAATTTGCCGAAAAGGTCCGCGATGAAACCCGGCTTAATTATCTGTATTGTCTGACGCTGGCCGATATCCGCGCGACCAATGATAATTTGTGGAATGACTGGAAAGGCTCGCTGTTACGTGAGTTGTTTTTAGCGACCCAAAAAGCTTTTCGCCGCGGTCTGGAAAAACCGATGGACTTGCGCGATCTGATCCGCGAAAACCAAGCCGAAGCCCTGCCGCTGCTGATTAAACAAAGCTTTATCGAAAGTGAAATCCAGCAGCTGTGGAGCCGGATCAAAGCCGATTATTTTGCCCGCTATAGCCCAAAACAAATTGTCTGGCATACCGAACATATTTTGCGGCATAAAGATCCGAACGAACCGCTGGTGCTGGTCAGTAAGGCGCCGATTAAAGGCGGCACTCAGGTGTTTGTTTATACCCGCGACCAGGCTGGGCTGTTTGCACGGATGGTGGCGGCCTTAGACAGTAAAAAGGTTAATATTTACGACGCCCAGATTATGACCAATAAAGATGGCTTCGCCATGGATACCTTTGTCATTCTGGAGCAAAACGGTGAAGCAGTGACCTCGCCCAGTCGCCAGCAAAGTATTAAGAAGGCGCTGGAGCAGTTTATTGCCGGCAAGCCGGATTTATCACGGCAAAAACCGCGGCTATCTCGCCAGATGCGCCAGTTTAGTGTGCCACCCAAGGTGGTGTTTTTACCTGGCAATACCAAACACCGCACCATGCTGGAAATCGCCGCGCTGGATACGCCGGGCCTGCTTTGCGATCTTGGCCAGGTGTTTCAACAATGCGGGGTCAATATTCACGCCGCAAAAATTACTACTATCGGCGAGCGTGCCGAAGACTTTTTCTTAATATCCAACGCAGCAGATGATGCATTAACCGCCGAGCAGCAAAGCGAGTTAAAACGCAGCCTGATTGCACAACTCTCACAGCAAACAGAAGGTTAAGTAACGAATGTCTGATTTAAAAAGCCTTATTGAAACCGCATTTGAACAGCGTGCCGACATTACGCCGAAAACAGTCAGCGCCGAAGTGAAACAGGCGGTGGAGCAGGTGCTAAGCATGCTGGACAACGGCAGCGCCCGTGTCGCCGAGAAAATTGCCGGCGAGTGGGTGGTGCATCAATGGCTGAAAAAGGCAGTGTTACTGTCATTCCGGATCAACGATAACGAAGTAATGGACGGTGCCGAAAACCGCTTCTTCGACAAAGTACCAATGAAATATGCCGGCTACACCGATGCGCAGTTCCGCGCTGATGGCGTAAGAATTGTACCGCCAGCCGCAGTGCGGCGCGGCAGCTATATTGGTAAAAACGTAGTGGTGATGCCGTCATACGTTAATATCGGTGCCTATGTTGGTGAAGGCTCGATGGTGGATACCTGGGCCACCGTTGGTAGTTGTGCGCAAATTGGTAAAAATGTGCACCTCTCTGGTGGTGTCGGTATCGGAGGCGTATTAGAGCCACTGCAGGCGAATCCAACCATTATCGAAGATAACTGCTTTATCGGTGCCCGCTCAGAAGTCGTTGAAGGTGTGATCGTGGAAGAAGGTGCGGTGTTGTCAATGGGCGTTTATATCAGCCAGAGCACACGGATTTATGATCGCGAAACCGGCGAAATCAGCTATGGCCGGGTACCCGCCGGCGCCGTAGTGGTCCCAGGTACTATTCCGGCTAAAGATGGCAGTCACAGCCTGTATGCCGCCATTATCGTGAAAAAAGTCGATGCGCAAACCCGCGCCAAAGTTGGCATTAACGCCCTGCTGCGTAGTATCGAAGAGTAAGCAGCATGGCAAATGTATTCGCAGTACTTTGTCCGGCATTGTGGTTTACGCTGCAGCTGCTGTTATTACTGGCCGCGCTGATTTGCGCGGTGTTAATCGTCTTTCCGTCGAGCAGCGAGGATGCGGAAAAGCGTTTTGAGCAGCGGCTGGAATACACTATTTTCACCATCGGCATGACCGTGCTTTGGCTGTTAGTGTCCTTTGCTCCGCGCTAGTAACCATCGGCTACAGATCAGGCCGGCATTATTGCCGGCCTTATTTTTACTTCGCAGCCCGGCTCGGTACTGAAATAACCCCTATCTGGCTTTTTGTTACATCGGCAACACCTTGTTACCTTTTGCCAGCCGCTCTGCCTGTTCTCTGTTTGGTCGTGAGCGTTATACTGGCATCAGTTCAACATACCGGGAGCAGAAATGGGCTATTTTTTAAAAGGCTTGCTGTTATTAAAGCAAAAAGGCTTAAAGCGTTTTGTGCTGATCCCACTGTTAATTAATATCGTGCTGTTTAGCGTCGCTTTTTATTGGTTGTGGCAGTTGTTGCGGCAACTGATCGAGGCGGTACAAAGCGCGCTGCCGGCCTGGTTACACTGGCTGGAATATTTGCTGATCCCGCTGGGCGTGATGTCGCTACTACTCAGCTTTGCCTATACTTTTACCATGCTGGCCAACTTTATCGCTGCGCCCTTTAATGGCCTGCTCAGCGAAAAAACCGAGGCCTTATTAACGGGTAACACGCTGCATAATGGCTGGCGCGACTTTATGCAGGATATCCCGCGTTTACTGGGCCGGGAATGGCAAAAGTTTGTTTATGTGATGCCGCGCTTGCTGGTGCTGTTTGTGCTGTGCTGGTTTATTCCAGTGGTGGGTGCGCTGCTGTGGTTTTTCTGCAGTGTCTGGTTTTACAGCCTGCAATATCTGGACTATCCCTATGATAATCATAAGGTGCCCTTAATTGCCCTGCGCCAGAATATGCGGCAGCAGCCGGTGCTGACTTTGTCATTTGGCAGCGCAGTCGCCTTGTGTAGTATGGTGCCTTTGCTGAATTTGCTGGTGATGCCGGCAGCAGTTTGTGGCGCCACCGCGCTCTGGTGCGAACGCTTAAGCGAGCTGCACGACCCGGCATTACAAGCACCGGGCGCGCGCAGTTATCGCAAGCTGGACAGGTACTGTTAAAAGAGTACTGTTAAAAAGTACTGTTAGAATTGTTCCGCTAACCAGGGTAAAGCCACATCTTCCGCTTGCAGGGTTTCACCGGCATCGATTTCTAACATATCCGCCTTGGGGTTGCCCTGCAGTTCAGTTAACAGCTCAAACCACTGGCGGCCAGCGGCACAGAAGGTATCGCCATAGCTGCTGTCACCCAGGCCAATCACCGCAAACTGTTTGCCGGTTAATAACGGAAAACGGTCACGGCAGTCAGCATAAAATGGAAACAGATTATCCGGAATATCGCCCTGCCCGGTGGTTGAGGTAATCACTAACCAGCAATCGGCAGCAAAGGCCTGCACGGCATCCAGCTCCGGGGGCTGAAACCACCTGGCCTGATAGCCTTTTTTCGACAACAACTCTACGGCCTGCTCGGCCACATACTCGGCGCCACCGTACACACTACCGACCATAATGGCGATCTTTTGCATGCTACCCTACTCCAAAAATTGCTGAAAAACCTGTTGATAATACGCGATGTCATCCGGCCAGCCAAATTGCCGGCACAGTTCACCCAGCTCAGCCAGGCTGGCCTGTAACTGCAGCGTTACGCCGCTGACCGGATGCGGCAACTGCAACATAACAGCACAAAGCAGTAAGCGGTCACTATCAAATTGCTGGCGGAAAAACGCATTATGCTTGCCATCGCCATGACTGGTATCGCCGACAATCGGATGGCGCAAATGTGCCAGATGACGGCGCAGCTGATGCTTACGGCCGGTTAACGGCTGCAGTGCAACCAGACTGTAACGGCTGGTAGGATAACGACTCACCGCAAACGGCAGCTCAACCTGCTGCAGCGGTAAATAGCGGGTTACCGCACTTTGCGCCGCTTTATCGCTACGAGCCTGTTTATCGGCAATGGCATCCAGCTGTTCTTTTAGCGGGTAATCCAGGGTACCAGCCGCTTTAACCACACCCCGAACTATTGCCAGATACCCTTTGCGCCATTGCCCGGCTGCAATCTGTTGACTAAGTAACCGCGCAATCTCCGGCGATAACGCAAACACCAGCACACCCGAGGTGGGACGATCCAGCCGGTGCACCGGATAGACATGACACCCCAGCTGATCGCGCAGGCTTTGCAGCACAAAGCGGGTTTCGTGTTTATCTAAAAACGAGCGGTGTACCAGCATGCCGCTGGGCTTATCCACCGCCACCAGGTATTGATCCTGATACAGAATCGTCAGTGGCGGCGCAGCGGCAGACGGAGCGCTACTCAGTTCTGATTCAGACACAGATCAATCTCCCGGATTGCACTCAGCAAAGCGCTTAGCTGCGCAGCGCGCTCAGCATAGACATATTCAGCCATCGGCAGGATCGCCACCTTCGTTGGCAGTGGCAGGTTACCCTCCAACAAGGCACTCAGCCTTGGGATCAAAATAAACTGCAACCACTGTTCCAGCGGCAGCGTGTCACAACAAAAAGGGGCGGTACTGCTAAGCGCATCCGGCGCCGGTGGCGCTGTCGACCACAGGGCCGCCGCTCTGAGTTCTGCTTCCAGTTGCTGTAGTAAAACAGGGAGTTGTTGCCGGGGCATAGCGCGCTTTATTCACTAAGTTACAGAAAATTCGGCAGCCAGTTTAGCAAAAAAGCCCTGCAGCGTGTTGTAAAAAGCCAGGGGCGCCAGCATTATGCTTGGCTAAGAGCAGCGGTAAATTAGACTTTTATGGCCAGTATTGTACTTTTACTCCTTGTTATTACTATCGGCTACGGCTTTTGGTTACAGCGCAAACAAGATGAACGCGCCGTTTTATTAGCACGCCAATTATGCCGTCAGCATCAATTGCAATATCTGGAATGTGGCCGCAGCCATTATCGGCTGCGCAAAATCGGCCAACGGCGACGTTTTGTCACCTGCTATCAGGTCGATTTTAGTGCCGATGGTGAAAGCCGCTATCAGGCGGAGCTGGTATTAAGCGGTTTACATCTGGCGGCATTTGAGCTGCCGCCGCACCGCATTCCGTCTTAACAGGAAGTTCCCGCTACTGCTGCGCTAATGCAGCATTTAGCTTGTGGCTGAGTTGCCCGGTCAGAAAGTCTTTATACATCACCCAATCGGCAGCCAAACTATAAAACGGGTATTTAAAGGTGGCTGGCCGGTTATGTTCAAAGCCAAAATGGCCAAGCCAGGCAAAGCCATAGCCGATGAGCGGTAAGGTCCACAGCCACCGCCATTGCTGGCTGAGCAGCACATAAGCCAATACCAGTAACACCAGACTGCTACCGATATAATGTAACGCCCGGCATACCGGGTTAGCGTGTTCACGCAGATAAAACGGGTAAAACTGCTCAAAACTCTGAAATTGTTGCATAGAAAACATCCAATCGGGTTAATCAGGCTGTTTGCCGTACCCGGAACATCAGGCTGCCTTGCACTGTACTAAAGCTAAGTTCCGCCACTTTCTGGTACTGATCGTCAGCAAAAAATGCCTGATACTTCTGCAGCGTGACAAAGACGCCAATGCCGGCCGAAGATGGATCTTCATCCACCAGGCTATCCACCGCCTGCAGCAAATAGTGGCCTAAACCTGCGTGTTGATATTTCGGCGCGACGGCGATAAACGCCAGCATATGATAACGTTTTGCCGGCATTGCCGCATGAATTCTTTCTTCTTTATTGAGCATCTGCCGGGTAGAAACCAGACCGGCGGTCAGCAACATTTTCAGGCGCCAGTGCCAGAGCCGGCTACTGCCAATGCCGGAGTCAGGCCCAACCACACAGGCCACCCCTAAAAGTTGTTCGCCCTGGAATAAACCAACGATTGGCTGTCCGGCTTGCCAAAAGGTACTGAGTTCTTCGCGAATGGCTGCTCGCAGCCTGGCTTCATATTCGCGCTCAGCACTGCGAAAAATCGCCATAAAAAGTGGGTCATCGTGATAAGACTGGTACAGCACCGAGGCGGCGAGTTTCAGATCTTCACCACCAAGTAAGGCGGCTTTTAACTGGCTGGGTTCAAAATGATTGACCTGGGCTAACATGGCTCACCTGTTATTGTTGTTTTTTTATTCACAATAGCAGCCGGCGGTTTGCTTGCCAAGCACGATTTTGTTACCCGAAACTCAGCTATACTTTTTAAACTAAATGTATAAAAAGGAGGACCACCATGGACACCAGTAAACACACTCTGAGCACCCTGTTTGCCCAGTTAGGTTTAGACAATAGTCCGGAGCAGATTCAGGCATTTGTGCAGCGGCATAAACTGAGTGCTGGCACGGAGTTAGCCGAGGCGCCATTCTGGAGCCAAGCTCAGGCCAGCTTTTTGCGCGAGGCCTGGCGCGCCGATTCGGATTGGTCTGATACCATTGATGAGCTAAATAAGCTGCTGCATTAACTGCAGCAGCCAGCAGCAACCCTGTTACAGGTATTGGTAGGCTTTATCACCCCAAGCTGTCAGTTGGTTATCTTTGAAAATTAACGGTGTGCATTCGTCTTTCGTGGTTTTGCCATCGCTGTTGCGATGATGCGTGCGGTAAAACAACACTTGTACCTGCTGGCCATCTTTCTGGAACAGCTCGCTAAAATCCGGTGCGCCAAGTTGCTGGCGCACCTCTTCACTGCTCACGCCCAGTGACAGCTGATTAATACTTTGCAAGTTAAACTGCTGGGTTTTACGCCAGGTACTCTCTGACGCAGTCTCAGTTTTATCACCGATAGCAACCACACAGCCTGACAAGGCCAGGGTAGCAGCGCTGATAATAAGTAGTTTTTGCACGGCGGCATTAGCAAACATAATGAAACTCCTGATTTATTCTTGTTAAAGCGGTAGTTACCGACAGCTATGGGGTAAGCAAAAGCGGGGCCAACTTAAAATATATTGAAAATACAAAAACTTAAAAACACACCGCTATCAGCCAGCCCAAGATAATGCTAAATTAAGCGAAATTTTAGTGAGAATGGCTAAGTCAATGACCAATAAACTGCAACTGGTGCAACAAGCGGCCAAACAACTGCAACACGAAGGCAAAACGGTGAATCTGGCGCTACTGCGTGCCCGCCTGGCGGGCCAGTTAGCCGGCCCGGAATTGTTCAGCGCCTATCAGCAGTGGCGTAATCTGCCGGCGAGCAGTAGCGCTGAAAGCGGTATTGTTTCTGATACCGACATCCCGGCAGCGCCCATCGCCACAGAAACGCCAGATACCCGGCTGGCACGGATTGAGGCTAAGCTTGATCGTCTGCTGGCGCTGCTGGAGCAAACCGATGTACCTGGCTGAATTACGTTTTACGCTGATTGCGGATACCGAATTCAGCCTTGCCGAACAGGCGATTCGCCGCTACCTGGAGGCACTGATCTTTAATGGCCAGATGCTCGGTCGGGAGTTTCCCACGGCCTTTACCGGCGACGCCTTTTGTAGCCGGCTGGTGTTGCCGACAGCGGATGCCCTGAGCGGCCAGCATGCCAGTGCCAGAGTTAAGGCAGCAGAGCAACAACTGGCTGCAGCAGGTCTGGGCTACCCGCAATGCCAACTGCTGGGTCAGGATCTGATGTCGCAGCAAACGGTAACTGAACTACCGGCAGAACTGGTGCTCTTCACCACCTATGCCGATACCTGCTCGCCACTGCGCTGCGCCAATACACTGCAACCTGTACCCTTATTTTGGCTTAACCCTGCTGCGGCCGATTATGAAGCGCTGATCCGCTGGCAGCTGCAGTTTCAGGCGTTGGATGAAATTCAGCTGCAGCAAGATCGGGTACTGCACAAAACCGCCGAAAACAGTCTGCAACACTACCAGAGTAAACTTAACCGCCAGGGCCGCAAGCTAGCAACACAACTGGCCAGACAAAACCAGCGGCCAGTATGGTATGCGCTGTACAGTGGCAGTGCTACAGATTGTCAGGCAGAAGCAGATAAATGCTGCCCCGGCTGTGGTGGCAACTGGCGCTTAGCCACGCCACAAGCCGGGATCTTCGATTTTCGCTGTGACAACTGTCTACTGTTGTCGAATATCGCCTGGGAATGTCAGTCAAATAGCGGCGAATAAGCCAGCGGCTTGAGTTCGGCCAGAAACTCAGCCAAATTGTCGGCCAGCTTAACCTTAACCTCCTGGCCGACACTCTCCTGAAACACCTCGCCACTGCGGTTCAATACCGACAGCATAATATTTTCATCATCGGTCACTGCAAAAAACACCGTCTCCTGCTGACGTAAACGGCGCTTCATCAGAATGTGGCCAATAATATTTTCCTGTAAGCGGGCAATATCAGCAGCATGCCATGGCATCAGCAACGCCAGTTTGCCTTTTGGATGCTCCGCCGCCAGGTTGGCACCAAACCAACTGCTGTAAAACGCCTTAATATCCGGATGTAACGTCAGCTCCAGCGCGCGCTCCACATTACTAAAATCGGCCGGCGGTTGTTGTGAAACCGGCTGCCAGCTTACCCGTTCGTCGCCTAATGACTGCACTTCACACGGCGATGACTGCGCGGCATCGCGCCAGGTTTGCATACTGATGCCCTCGGCCTGATGCCAGGCCAGACTCTGTTCGATAAAATTTGCGTAAGCTTGTTGGACAGACACCTCTACTCCCGGGGTCAGTTGTGCTAAGATCGGCTCATTGTAGCGAAAAACACTGCCTTGCGAAAAAAGTAGCGAAAAAAGATTACGACATGACAAAAAGCCATTCCGACGTTCTGGCCGAGCTCAGTCTTGGTAAAATCACTGACTATGTCGATCAATACGACGCCACCCTGTTACAGGTGGTGCCGCGCAGCCTCGGACGCGACGCCATCGGTCTTGGTCAAGAGCTGCCTTTTGTCGGGCAGGATATCTGGCATGGTTACGAGTTGTCCTGGCTTAACAGCAAAGGTAAGCCCCAGGTTGCACTGGCCACCTTTGTGGTGCCTTACGATTCGCCAAACCTGATTGAATCCAAGTCATTTAAGCTCTATTTAAACAGCTTTAACCAAAGCCGCTTTGCTGATGTCGGCCAGGTTTATCAAACCATGCAACGCGACCTGTCGGCCTGTGCCGGCGGCAATGTTAAGGTCAGCCTGCATAATGTCAGCGAAATTATGACCTTCCAGCCAACCTGGATCCCCGGCATTTGTCTGGATGAACTGGATATCGAAGTCGACCAATACCAGTATCAAGCCTCGTTACTGCAATTGGATCCGGCTCGTGGTCAGGTCGATGAGAAACTGCACTCACATTTACTTAAATCGAACTGTCTGATCACCTCGCAACCAGACTGGGCCAGTGTCTTTATTCATTACCGCGGTACCGCCCTGTCACATGAAGCGCTATTGAAGTATCTGATTAGCTTTCGCAGCCATAACGAATTTCATGAGCAATGTGTAGAGCGCATTTATAACGATATCTGGCAACTGGCAAAACCGGATTTTCTGGCGGTGTATGCCCGTTACACCCGTCGCGGCGGCCTGGATATTAATCCGCTGCGTAGCAGTGAGCCTTACAGCCCGCCGAATATTCGCTTAAGCCGGCAATAAGACGTAACACACCTTGTAACCTTTCCAGGCAAAGCACCTTTTATAGGTGCTTTTTCGTTGTTTTTAGCAGAAAAGCCGCAAAATATACGGCAATTTCTGAAACAACAATAGTAAACTTTCAGAGGCACTTTCATTTTTGTGTTTTTTTTGGTCTAATAGCGGCGCCTGATCCCAACAGGCGCTGACTAACACGGAAGCCTAAAAATGTTACACCTGACCTCTGACGAAGAAACGAGTTGGTTACCCTACTATTTAACTAAATAACCCGGCTCCAACCCTACTACAAAAGTACTAAAGCGGGCTTAGGCCCGCTTTTTCTATCTGTATTTTTACTATTTCAACTATCTCCCCGGCGCTTTCTGGAGATATACTTGAAAAATAAGCAGATGCAGCAAAGCGCACAGCGGGGTGATGTTATTGCAACCAGATCTGAAACAACAACTCAGTGACGCCATCAGTGCCCGCAAAGCACTGGAGCATACCTACGAGCGGCAATTTAAGCTGCTGGGCCAGTTTGTACAGCGCTTATCCTTTCTGTGTAAGGGAGTGGATCTCGAACTCGACAACCGCCTGGCCAAGCTCAGAACCGAGTTGGCCAGAAGTACCGATTTGGAAAAACTGCTGCCATTTGTCGAAGAAACCTCAGAGCACATCCGGTTACTGGAGCAACGTCAGCAGCATCATATCAAACAAGCGCAAAACGAGTTAACCCAGGCCGGCCGCCTGTTACAACGTCAGCGCGGACTGCCGGATCAATTGCGGCGAGACCTGCGTGAGTTACTCAGTCAGGTGGAGCAACCCGCTGGTACTTTGCAGGCCTTTCTGCCCCATTTAAGTCAACTCACTCAGTTGTATCAGTTGGCATTAAAAGCCGGTAAGCAACTAGAGCAGCCAGATAGCGATGATGAGCGCTACGCTCATATCTGCCGCCAGATTACGCTTGAACTCACCAATTTGCTGAGCGAATTATCCTTTAGTGGCAAAAGCGCCAGCGAAGTCGAGCAAATTAAGAGCAGTTTACTGGGTAATTTATCTATTGAAGCCCTGCTCGATGCCTGTTTACGTACTATCAGTATTATTGTACGCGGTATTAGTGAAGAGCGACTCTCGGCCGAGAGCTTTTTACTGCGTCTAAATGAAGCGCTAACCAGTGTGCAGCTGGCGGTAGAAAGTACCTTACATGACTCGGGCCGGCTGGCCAACAAACTGCTGTCGCTGAACAAAAAAATTGAAGCGCAAATCGATCATCTGGGACAGCAAAGTGAACAGGCCGAATCACTGGAGCAATTAAAACTGCTGGTGATTTCCAAGATGTCAGAGCTCACGCAAACCTTGCGTGAAAAAGATCAGGTTGAGCAACAACAACGTACGCAAATTAAACAGGTGTTGTCATCGCTGGAGAGTCAGGTCAAAGAATTAGAACTGGAAGCCAAAAGCTTTCGAGACCGTTTAGCCGAACAAAACTTCCGCAGCCTGCGTGATAGTTTAACCGAGATCCCCAACCGGGCAGCCTATGACGAGCGCTTGCAGCTGGAATTTAAACGCTGGCAACGTTTTAGCTCGCCGCTGTGTATTGTGCTGGCTGACGTCGACTATTTTAAAAACATTAACGACACTTATGGTCACAGCGCTGGTGATAAAACCTTGCGCATTATTGCCAAAACACTGCAGCGCGCCATCCGGCAAACCGACTTTATCGCCCGCTACGGCGGCGAAGAGTTTGTGATCCTGCTGCCAGACTCAGAACTGATGCAGCTGCTGGACCCGCTTAATCAGCTGCGGGAGAAGGTAAAAAATATCCCGTTCAAATTTAAAAACAAAAAGGTGACGATCACCATTTCGCTTGGCGCAACCCAGCTCAAGGCGGGCGACACCATCCAACAAGCCTTTGAACGGGCTGACGAAGCCCTTTATCAGGCGAAAAAAGCCGGCCGGGATCAGCTTGCAATTCGCTGAATCAGGCCACGCAAAACAGGAGTAGAGCGATGCAAGTGCATCTTAACCCTTTGGGTGCCATGGATTTACTGTCACAACTTGAAGTCGAGCGTCTGCAACAAAATACCGAGCAGGCCACCTTTCAGTTATTCCGCAATTGCGCGCTGGCCGTGCTCAACGTGGGCAGCCAGACCGATAGCTCAGCTGAAATTTATGAACAATATCAGGATTTCAGCATTAATCTGCTAAGCCGCGAACGCGGCATTAAAATAGAATTGAATAACCCACCGCAAAGCGCCTTTGTCGACGGCCAGATTATTAAAGGTATTCATGAACACTTATTCGCGGTACTGCGCGATATTCTGTTTTACCATACCCGTCACATTGCCGCGGCTAACCCGCTGGATTTAACCAACTCAACCCATCTGACGCATACGGTGTTTGATATTCTACGCAACGCCCGCGCTATCGATGCTACCTGCGAACCCAATATGATTGTGTGCTGGGGCGGGCATTCGATTAAAGAAGTCGAATACGACTACACCAAAGAGGTGGGTTACCAATTAGGTCTGCGCGGCCTGAATATCTGTACCGGCTGCGGCCCCGGCGCCATGAAAGGCCCGATGAAAGGCGCAACCATTGGCCACAGTAAGCAACGGATCCGAAATGGCCGCTATCTGGGTTTAACCGAGCCCAGCATTATTGCCGCTGAGCCACCGAACCCCATTGTCAATGAACTGGTGATCCTGCCAGATATTGAAAAGCGCTTAGAGGCGTTTGTCCGGGTGGCGCATGGCATTATTATTTTCCCAGGCGGCGTAGGCACTGCTGAAGAGTTGCTATACCTGCTGGGAATTATGCTGGACCAACAAAATAATGCGCAGCGCTTACCGGTTATCTTAACCGGCCCGGCCAGCAGCGCAGCCTACTTTACTGAAATTGCTCACTTTATTGAGCAAACTCTCGGTAAAGCGGCGCTGGAGCTGTTTGAAATTGTTATCGATGATCCTGTTGCCGTAGCACGCAAACTGAAAGCCGGTTGTCAGGAAGTGCGCAGCTATCGCAAAACTGTCGGTGATGCTTATCACTTTAACTGGACCCTAACCATCCAGCCGGAATTTCAGCAGCCCTTTATCCCGAATCACCAGAATATGGCCGCACTGGACTTGCACCTGGATCAGGATAAAGCCAGACTGGCCGCTAACTTGCGACGCGCCTTCTCCGGTATCGTGGCGGGTAACGTCAAAGATGAAGGGATCCGCGCCATTCGCCAACATGGTCCCTTTGTACTAAGTGGTGAACCGCGATTAATGCAAATGATGGATAAATTACTGCAGGCCTTCGTCGAGCAAGGCAGAATGAAGCTGCCGGGCAGCAAATACGAACCCTGTTACCGGATTGAACGCTAAATGGCACGGGTAGTTCTGATTGATGCGTTAAACCTGATCCGCCGCCTCTATGCGGTGCAGGAGCGGCCGTATCTGCCGCTGGCAGACGACATCGCAGAAACTACCCGGCAACAAATTATCAGTAATACCCGTCAGGTACTGGCACAGGCATTAAAACGCTTACAGCAGGAGCTGCAACCCAGCCATGCGTTGCTGGTCTTTGATGGTGGCCACAGTGTCTGGCGCCAACAGTTATGCCCGCTTTACAAAGCAAACCGCAAGCCGATGCCGGCGATCCTGGCCGAGGCTCTGCCAACGCTGATTACCGACACCGAGCAACTGGGGATCCGCTGTTTTATGCAGGCGGAATACGAAGCCGATGATGTCATTGCCACCATCGCCAATAAGGTCCGCATACATCAACAAGATGCCATTGTTGTCTCAACTGACAAAGGTTATCTGCCGCTGCTGCCGCAAGGGGTGCAAATTTATGATGCCTTTGCCCGGCATTTTCTTGACACTGACTATGTGAAACAGAAGTTTGGTGTCGCGCCGGAGCAACTGCTCAGCTGGTGGGCGCTGGTTGGGGATAGTACTAACAATATTCCCGGCGTAACCGGCGTTGGCCCGAAAAGTGCTGAAGAATTAATGCAACTGGGTGCCAGTTTAAATCAGGCGTTACAGCATCCGGATTGCCCGAAAAAATTACGCCAGAAAATTTTGGAACAAAAGCAAGATATTCTGGTTTATATTCAGGTATTAGCATTACAAACCAATCTGGAACTGGGGCTAAATTTGCAAGATATCCGACTGCCGGAGCAAGAGGCATGAACAAGTACAAAATTCTGATCCTGTTTCTGGCTGGCATTGCTGCCTACTTCCTGATTACCTTTTTGGTGTTACGGTTTTACCCGGACGATCCGGCACAGATGGCCTGGATGGATCGCGAAGCCTTTAATGCCCGCTATATCGCCCGCCTGAATACCGACGGCAGCATTAAACAAGAATATCTGATCGGCCGGCTTGGCAGTCCCGACATTACAGAAGCCTTCCAGCATCAGGATCAGGTTTACCAACTACTCTACTACCGCACCCATCGCAAGGCCGCAGATGGCATTACCACGACCGATGAGTGTACCGCCCTGCTCTTTATCGACCGTCGGTTAAGCGCCTCCGGCGATGACGCAGTGCAGCAATATCAGGCAGTACAGTCTGATGTCAGCCGTCTCCGTTAGCTGGTTAAGGTGCTATCAACAGCTGCAACGACTGGCCCAGCAGCTGCAACTCGCCCAGGATAGCGACCAACTGCACAGCTGTATTCGTTTAGCCAGCGAGTTGAATAATGAGCTACAGCAAGTTTTTGAACTGCAGGCTGGCGCTGCCGTTGCCCAATTAGCCATTTTACCGGCCGATTTAGCATTGGGCCTGGCCCAAGCCCTGAAAAGCTGGGTATTACTGGCATTGTGGAGCCGACTTAAACATTGGCCGGCGGCAAGACGTGATGCCTTAGCGGTATCGGCCTTAATGGCAGCCTGTAGCGAAGAGAAAGACAAGGCGCCGGCGGCACTGCGTTTAGCCAGCAAACTAAAAAAACTCCAGGTTGGCGGCCTGACCACGAATTTGTTAGCGGGCAGTTTTCATCAGCTACAACAACGCCGTCCCTGGCAGGTGCATCACGATAGCCCGCTTCTGACATTAGCATTACAACTGGGTCAACAGCTGCAGCCGCAACGACAAAAAGCGCAGGCACTGGACCAGGTCATCAGCCAAACCCTGATCCAGACTACCGATGAAGCCGTGTTGGCCGAGCTGAATCAATTGGCACAACTCGCACCCCACCTCTACTGGTGCGGTCGGTTGGCACAGGACACCGTAGGACGCTGCTGGGTGATCTGTCAGTTAGAAGTCACGGACTGTTTGGTGCTGCAATACTGGCCGGAGCAGCAACGGTTCGCGACCGAAGCACATAAACTGGCGAAACAAGATTTACAACTACTGGCCCCCAGCGTAATGGTGCCGCAACATTGGCTGGATCGCATTCAAATACCGGCGCTGAGCTCCCGCCCGCTACCCACCCCTAAAGGGTTATTGGAGCATTCAGTATTACAAAAGCTGGATTATCAGGATCTGGATGCGCAGGTCAAGCTGCTGGAGAAACAACCGCTGCTGGCACAATACTTGTTAGATAACGCCAGCACCAGTAACCGTAAACAAACCCTGGTTAACCGCTTACGTCATGCGTTGGCAATGTTTGGCCAGGATCAATTACCGTTAGCGGTTGCCAGAGCAGAGTTACTGCAATATTTACAGCTGCAGGCCTTTAATCAACACGCTTTTTTACTGGCACTACAAGACCTTTTTCGCCACAGTCTGTTGCTGCTGGGCCGGTATCTTTCGCCAGCGCTCAGCCCGCAACAAGCCGGTGTCATTGCCGCTTGTTGTAGTGCCCCATTCTGGCATCACCCCAGCATTTCTGCTGTACCCATTAGCCGCAGCACTAACCAGGGCTGGTTGCTGCCCGAGCTGGCACAACAGTATTTACTTGAGCCGGTGCGCAGCCAGCGCCTGAGCGCCGCCTTGCTGCAACATTACCAATTAGCGCACTGGGCCGAAGCCGTGCTGTGTCAGTATGTGTCCATAGACCATAGAAACTTTAGCTTACGGGAACAACATGGGCTTTGGTTGCGACTCTGCTGGCAACTGAGTTTTAGTATTTTGCGTTATCCTCAGGCTCAGGCCAGCAGTAGCAGCCTGTTGCAAAGCCTAAGCCCGGTTCTGAATTTACCACAACAGAGTCTGGAACTGTGGCAACAGCAGTTAATTGCTGCCGCCAGCCCGGTATGCCCACTCGATTAAGCCCTTAAGCTGGCAGTACTATTCAGCGTATTTATATTGCTTATCACGCTAAGCTCTGGGATGCGTGAGCAGCAATCTGGCCTGTATATCGCATTTTTGCTATACTTGCGCCGTTTTCAGGCGAAGCGCCTGAGTATAAATTTCAAAAATATTTCAGCTAAGGATCCCCATGAGCAAGCAAACGATTACCGTCATCAAAGGTGACGGCATTGGTCCGAGTATTGTCGAAGCAGCCATTCAGGTGCTGGAGAAAGCCGGCTGTGATTTTAATTACGAATATGTTGATGCAGGCTTAACCGCGTTAGAAAAAACCGGTGAGTTACTGCCACAGGCTACGCTGGATGCCATTGCCCGCAATAAGATCACCTTAAAAGGCCCGTTAACCACGCCAGTCGGCGAAGGTTTTACCTCAATCAACGTGACCTTACGCAAAAAATTTAACCTGTACGCCAACGTACGGCCGGTGATTTCCTTTAAAGGCACCAAAGCCCGCTACGAAAATATCGACATTATCACCATCCGGGAAAATACCGAGGGTATGTACTCAGGTCACGGCCAGACCGTCTCTGAAGATGGTCAAACCGCTATGGCCTCCAGTATCGTGACTAAAGAAGGGGCGCGGCGCATTGCCGAGTTTGCCTTTGAAACTGCGCGCCGTGAAAAACGCAAAAAAGTGACCATAGTGCACAAGGCGAATATCCTGAAATCGACTTCTGGTCTGTTCCTGAAAACCGCACGCGAAGTGGCACAGCAGTATCCGGATATCGAAGCTCAGGAAATGATTGTCGATAATACCTGTATGCAGCTGGTAATGAACCCACAGCAGTTTGATGTGATTGTTACCACTAACCTGTTCGGCGATATTTTATCGGATTTGTGTGCCGGCTTAGTCGGCGGTTTAGGTATGGCACCGGGTGCTAATATTGGTAAAGACTGCGCTATCTTCGAAGCGGTACATGGCAGTGCGCCGGATATTGCCGGTAAAAACCTGGCCAACCCCAGCTCAGTGATCCTGGCATCAATTCAAATGCTGGAATACCTGGAAATGAAAGACAAAGCCGAGAAAATTCTGACCGCACTGCGTGATGTAATTGCCTCTGGCGATCGCACTACCCGCGATCTGGGTGGCAGCTTCGGTACCACCGACTTTACCCAAGCGGTGTTAGAGCGCCTGTAACAGCGCTTTGGCATTCAGACCTAAACTGCTAACATAGCCACCTCGAGTGGCTATTTTTTTGGAACCCAAATGACTCAGGCCAATAATCCGTTGCACGGCGTTACGCTGGAGCACATTGTTACCGCGCTGGCCGCGCACTATGGCTGGGAGGGTTTAGCCCGGCAGATTGATATTAACTGCTTTAAAAAAGATCCGTCGGTAAAGAGCAGCCTGAAATTTTTACGTAAAACGCCCTGGGCACGCGAAAAAGTGGAAGCGTTGTTTATTGCCAGTAAACTGCCGCCTCGGGCTTAGCACAACGCGCTGCGGCGAAGAACTGCGGTAGTTTACTGCTGCAAAGGTGAACTCACTGGCCTGCCACTGTTCTGCCAGGCTAGTCCGCACTGTCTGCAAGCAAAATCGGCAATATATGGTGTCGGCTTATCCGATGATGCGTGGCATTACCATATTTACTGTCATGTGCATTGAATAACAAAATGATCAACAGATCACGAGCCGGCACAAACTGCAGCAAAGCCGTATAACCATAATCTGTGCTACCGCCCATCTGCACGATAGCTTCACCGTTGACTTCAAGCTGAGCAAAACTGCCAAGTAACCATCGCTCGTTCGCGGCGGAAAAAACCAAATTTGGCTGCTCTGGCGGCAATATTGCACCACTGTGCAGTGCCGCAAACCAGACTGCGAGATCCTCAACAGAGGTAACCATGCCGCCGGCACCTAGCAGCGCCCAGGTTAAGGTTTTGTCATAAGTCGTCTGGCCTGCCTCATCGCCACCATAACCCCGTGCAAACTGCGCCCCGGCGAGCCGGCTATCCTGGTAAAAGCCGGTATGTTGCAGCTTTAAAGGTGTAAGTAAGTTGCTGTGGATATAATCCTGAAACGATTGTCCGCTGACTTTCTCAACGATCGCGGCCAACAACGTATAAGCGGCATTGGAATACGCAATGGTCTCGCCCGGCTTTGCAATCAGCGGCATCGCTAAAATACGGCGTTCCGCTTCGGCCTTATCCATCACTTCAAAGTCAGACTCGTTATGAAAATTATCCAGGCCGCTGTCATGTGCCAGCAATTGTTTAATAGTAATAGTCTGCAATTCAGCAGGGGCAGTCGGATAAAAATCGCCAAGCGTCGCAGAAAGTTGTAAGCGATGATTGGCCGCCAGTTGCAGTACGGCCGCCGCGGTAAAGGTTTTGGCAATTGACCCCATATCTGAGATCACCGTTGCCTGATTTAAAACGGTCTCGCTACGGTCTGCACAGCCATATGCGCTTTGCAGCAGCACCTTATCGCCTTGCGCGACCCAAACCAGACCGTCAAAGGTGCCGGCAAGGTGTTCGCGCTGTAGCTCGGCGCCAAGCGCAGTAATAATGGGCTGGTTGGCATCAGCAATAGGCATGACATTGCGACAATCGGGCATGCTGCTACAGCCTGCTGACATAGCGACCAGCAGTAATGCTATGCTTCGGGATATGGCAACAACGCCAAGCCGGAGTGACAGAGTCTTATACTTGGCAAGCTCTATCCATTTACCCCAATACACTACCACCTATGTCCCCTTAACGTTTTGCATCAAATTAGCTCTGTAGCACTTTCTTTGCAGGCTGAGTCACTATCAAATAAATGAGATACCCCAGTAGCGGAAAAAATACGACTGCTTGGCACGGCTTTCGCGATTGCCACATTAAACCAGACCTTGTTCTGATCTATAGAATCAACAACGACACACTACAACTTGCACGCATTGGCTCTCACAGCGAACTTTTCTAGCTGCGGCATAAATCACATAACGCCCAGTTCAGCCGCAGCGAAAATGGAGCGACCTTTGTGTTATTGTTTGAGCGACAGCGAGTAACACAAAGGTTGCGTAGTGCACGCTGTCGGTCTGGAGCTGATTGTTATGCCTGCACTGCACCATTTCAGGTTCGCTTTTTGAGAGACGAGTAGAGCTTGCCCTTTTCCCGCTTGCCTACGGCAAGTACATACACAAGCAGCTCATCGTCAACAACCTCATAGGCTAACCGGTAACCAGCGGAGCGAAGTTTGATTTTGTACACCGAGTCATAGCCGCTTAACTTGTCAGCAGGCACTCTGGGATTTTCCAATCGCTCTGCCAGTTTTTTCTTGAACTGGCTCCTGATCGGGGCGCCAAGCTTTTCCCATTCCTTCAGCGCAGCCGGAAGAAAGCGGAGCTTATAAGTCATCCAGCGACACCGTTATAGCCTGATCTTTGTCGCCACGACGTTCCTCAACAAGTTGGGCCAGCTCATAGTCGTCGATCATGTCCATCAGAGCCTCGTAAGTCTCCGCTGGAATCAGGTAGGCCGCTGGCTTGTTGTGATTTAACACAGCGATAGGCGAACCACTGGCCTGGGAAAGCAAGGCTGAAGGATTTTTCTTTAATTCTGAAATACTTACAGAAAAGTCTGCCAATACTTGACGCATAAAAACCTCTATATAGGCCTATATTTTGGTCATATATTAGCTCGTATAAGCGCCGAATGCTACCGCTTGTAGGCATGACGCCGCAAGCAGCGGCGAGCGTTAGCGAGTCCAGCACCGCAGGCTGCGTTGTTTAAGGCGCTTGTTAGCAATTTACCCTGCACTGGTAAATGCAGACCGATACTTAACAAAGCCACGCTTGACCGCCCCTTTAAAACCCTGCTTTTCAAAAAATGCGTGCGAATCTAACCGCTGCGAAGAGCTAAGAAGCATGATCTTAGAGCAGTTTGTACTAACACAAAAAATTTCTATTGCCTGAAATAAAGCAGTACCAACACCCAACCCGCGAGCAGCCACATCAACAATAACGTTTTCTACTACAGCAAACGGCTGTTTACGAAACATAACATCAGAACACAGTGAAACTAATGCGCTACCAACAACATTACCTTGGTAGTCGCAGACAAATAACTTTGAGCGCGCATCGTCATAAAGTGCCTGTATTTGTTCTGGCTCTACCTTTACCGCAGGATTATTAACCAATTGGTTATACAATTCAGACAAGCTTAAAGCATCTTCAGGCTTTGCTTCACGAACTATCAAATGAACACCTATCATCCTGGAATGCTAACGCGCCGCGCATGCGCACGAATTTGTGAGCGTCGCAGGGGCCACAGGCCCCGAATGACGCGGTTTGTTATACATCATTGCTTTTTATTCCCATAAATCCAATCCAGCCCTTGAATTGCAGCCGTCGGAAAAGCTGTCGCATGGGTCGCACCAGCTACAACTTCAAATTGAAGCTCTATATTGGCAGTATCCAGTTGCAAAATCTTGTCTTTTAGTTGGTTTGCACCAGCCAACATATCCTGCCCTTCGCCATAGGCAGGTGTTTCATACTCACCAACAGACAGGTACACCTTTGTTGTTACCTTTGGCTTTGCGGCTTGTAAAACAAGAATAACATTGTTATCAAACCAGACTGATGGACTGCCCAGTATGTAGTTTGAAAACAGATCCGGTTCAGAGAACAAAATATAGGCGCCAAACAAACCACCTAATGAGTTGCCGACAAAAGTTCTGTCTGTTTTACTTGCCCGGTAATTGTGTTCAATAAATGGTATCACTGCATCACGTAGAAAGGCCATATGTCCTTTAGCATTGCCCGTTTCCTGCTTCCAGGATTTAGCCACTGTCGGCGTGTAATCTCTGGTTCTGCTGCTTGTTCCTATCGAACCTTTTTCATAGGACACCGCCACGATAATGGCATGCTGTATCACTCCACTGTTCATCGGAAAACGCATTGCACCCGATACCATTGGAAAACTGTAGTGCGCATCAGTAAGGTAAATCACCGGGTAAACTTGATCAGTTCTCGTGCTGTAGGAAGGAGGTAGTTGAATAAATAAAGGGTAGATTCGCCCACTGGATTGTTCTTTTACCTCAATCACAAAACTTCTCGGTAACTCGTATGGCGTGTTGGCACTTAACTCAAAGCAGATCAGCAGCAATATCGATAGATAAAATAATTTCATTTGATTAACCATGATGTATAACGTTTGGTTAAGGGGCGGCCTCTAGCCCGTCCCAGTTAGCGAAGCGAATGACTTGAACCAGTTGTTATGCCTTGTACTCAAATGTATTGCCGATGAAGTAGATAATAATCTCCTTTATTCATCACGCTTGATTCACGGGTTTTAGTAAGGCCCAATGAATGGAGCAAAAAAATCGAACTATTTGAAGCTATTGTCAGGTCGCAATAAGCAGCTGATTGCGCCATTTCCATTCCATAGCAGCCAAACCGCCAACAAAAATAGCCTCGACAACCAGATGAGCGCAACCCAATAAAGTCATATTTCCAGAAAATTGGGTGACTAGGGCGATACAAATCAAAGCCCATATCCCATTTGCGCATACTAAAATTTTTATTAAACTTTCTTGCCGTCGTCTACGAGTGGCAAGACTAAATGAATACCACGCATACAATAAGTTTACAGTTCCTATAACCAATAAAAAACTTTGTGAGGTCGAGTATAAATCGGTCAGCCAGCCGGAGAGTGAGATCACTAAAATTCCGGCGAGTGCACCAGCAGTGCAGTCTATCCATAGAAGGTTCTTGGCTATTTTCATACATCTATTGCTTCTTTACTAAAGCGGCTTAAGTAACGCCTAAACGGCATAACGCACGCCTAAATGGCGAGCAACTTGCTGCGAGCCCAGCGGCCACAGGCCTCGATGTTTAAGGCGTTTGTTATGTGCCATGCTGCCGTTTCTCCTTACCGAATAGTGAAAGATATAGAAGAAAAAGACCGATGCCTACATTAAGTATGACCAAACAGTAAAACAAAAAAGCGTTGCCTTCCAGGGTTAATGTTCTATTGTTTTTTATAGCAATTTCACTATCAAATAGTGCGTCGATACCATAAAAAAGCAAAAGTAAACTCATAGCAAACAAGAAGATCCTACCTCCTATTCCTAGTTTCTTTTGCTGCACTGAGTGCAAAAATTTTGGATTAGCTACCTGAGGGATCCCCACAAA
>NZ_LCWL01000022.1:0-452 GCF_001441695.1 Alishewanella sp. WH16-1
TGGCAGAAAGAACTTTAATTGAAGAGTTTGATCATGGCTCAGATTGAACGCTGGCGGCAGGCCTAACACATGCAAGTCGAGCGAGGTTTTCGGACCTAGCGGCGGACGGGTGAGTAATGCGTAGGAAGCTGCCCGATAGAGGGGGATACCAGTTGGAAACGACTGTTAATACCGCATAATGTCTACGGACCAAAGTGTGGGACCTTCGGGCCACATGCTATCGGATGCGCCTACGTGGGATTAGCTAGTTGGTGGGGTAATGGCTCACCAAGGCGACGATCCCTAGCTGGTTTGAGAGGATGATCAGCCACACTGGGACTGAGACACGGCCCAGACTCCTACGGGAGGCAGCAGTGGGGAATATTGGACAATGGGCGCAAGCCTGATCCAGCCATGCCGCGTGTGTGAAGAAGGCCTTCGGGTTGTAAAGCACTTTCAGTGGGGAGGAAGGG
>NZ_LCWL01000120.1:0-446 GCF_001441695.1 Alishewanella sp. WH16-1
CACCGGCTTCAAGGATCACATATATGTACACCTCAAAAAAGTCCACCGTTTGGCATGCAATTTTAATGTATTAACGGATTAAGCTGCCTACGTATATCCGGCCTTTTTATTGAAGATATCTTTAGCTCTTCTGGCCCAAATGAGAACCGCGCCTCTGCTGCTTATCGTCCCTACGGAGTTTAAACTCCTGCGTGATCATCAGCGTTTGCAAAGGCCGGTTTAACCTGTTAATTCATTTTCATTACTTGCCTGGTGGTGTGAACTCGTTTGTTTTAGCCTGGTTGATACTCTTGCTGGTGATAAAGTACGGACCAGATAATTCGAGCGAGCTTGTTGGCTATAGCAACAACTGCTTTGTGCTTACCGCGACGTTCAGTCACTTTTCTCGCCCAGCTTGATAGCCTATCGTTATTGTTGTCGGCATTACGCAGAACGCTCCAGGCCCC
>NZ_LCWL01000043.1:0-437 GCF_001441695.1 Alishewanella sp. WH16-1
ATACCATTCCACCTTGTTTTATGATCTAATTACGCAGCGATGTTCATTAACCAACTAAGACTATGAAGCATACCTCTGAAGACTTACTCAAGCTCTCTCGAGCCGAAAAAAATGCCCGCAAGCGTATGCGTTTGCTCGCGCTCTCACAGTTTCTTGAATGTAAGAATCGCACACAGGTTGCCAATCAACTCAATATCAGCCGCACCAGCGTCAATAAATGGGTGACTCAATACCTTGAAGCGGGCCTTGATGGATTAGAAGCACGCAAAGCAAAAGGCAGGACGCCTTTTTTGACGGTTAAACAACAAATGCAATTAGGTCACTTTATTGAGACGCAAAGCCAGAATGAGCAAGGCGGCAGGCTTACCGGTGAAAAAATCCTGAATTACATCAAAACCGAATTTGGTGTGAACTATCACCACAACGCTATTTATAAA
>NZ_LCWL01000089.1:0-407 GCF_001441695.1 Alishewanella sp. WH16-1
ATTTGTGGGGATCCCTCAGCTAACCCGGAGCATGCGAAAGATGCATCGAAGTTACACAGCTCCTCAATTATTACACTAAAGCTGTAGCACTCTTTTTGGCCATATTCTATATTACTGGGGCAGCTAGTGTACTCTTAATGGTAAAGCGGCGGTGTTATGATCGTTTATGCGGGTTCGACCCCCGCCATTAGCTGCTTTATTTTTATTCTGGTTTCCAAAAATAGCTTCCACGAATTAATACCCTTAGATCTTATCTACCGCTAACCCCAGATCCAGAGTACGTTGTGAACAAAAGCGCCTATAATAAATTACGGCTACCACCGGCATTTCTAAGCTGCCTGTTCGGCAGTGAAGGCACAAGCGCCAATGTAGTTGACGCCGAACAGCAGACAGGGCAAATCGTTTAT
>NZ_LCWL01000098.1:0-369 GCF_001441695.1 Alishewanella sp. WH16-1
GATATGTTGATCCTGGATGACTGGGGCCTTGAGGGATTTAAGGGGAAGCAAGTCAGCGATTTATTGGATGTAATTGAAGATCGCTATGAGCAACGCAGCACGATTATCGTCAGTCAATTACCGGTCTCAGAGTGGTATGGCTTAATGGATAACCCGACTGTTGCAGATGCGCTGTTAGACAGAGTGATCCACAACGCCCACCGGCTGGAATTAACAGGTGAGTCACAACGTAAAAAAACACTGGTTCAGGGTGAAGAAGTCGGGTAAAAAGAGAGGATAAACGAAGGTCAGATCATGCTGGCCGGATCACACCGAAACGCCTGGCCGGATGAAACCGGAACAGGTGGCCGGACAAACCGAAATACGCAA
>NZ_LCWL01000004.1:0-303 GCF_001441695.1 Alishewanella sp. WH16-1
CTACTGAGCGGTAATGTTTTAACCGCGCAAACACGTTCTCTACTAAATGACGATATTTGTACAAACACCAATCAATATCGCCATTTCCAATTTTTGAATTACGTTTACGCGGTATCGTCGGGACGCCATTTTTCGCTCGGATGTGCTCCCTGACTTTCTCACTGTCATAGCCCCGGTCTGCGATAACATGCTCGGCATCAGGCAGTTGTTCAAGTAGCTCTATAGCCGCTTTGCTGTCGTGAACTTCACCGCCTGTCACGATAAAATCTACAGGCAAGCCAGAACTATCCACTGCCATATGGA
>NZ_LCWL01000093.1:0-303 GCF_001441695.1 Alishewanella sp. WH16-1
CTACTGAGCGGTAATGTTTTAGCCTGGCAAACACGTTCTCAACCAGATGGCGATGTTTGTACAGACACCAGTCAATATCGCCATTCCCAATCTTCGAATTACGCTTGCGCGGTATGTTAGGGACGCCCTTTTTCTCTCGGATCTGCTCTCGTATCTTCTCGCTATCATAGCCCCGGTCAGCGATAACGTGTTCGGCATCAGGCAGCTGTTTTAGTAATTCTATGGCAGCTTTACTGTCATGAACCTCACCGCCTGTCACAATAAAATCTATTGGCAAGCCGCAACTATCCACTGCCATATGGA
>NZ_LCWL01000031.1:0-293 GCF_001441695.1 Alishewanella sp. WH16-1
GCAGACCAATAGCAACGAGCCATATCCGCGCCATCAATGACACATCGAACTACGACCAAGCTGCCTCTATCTGCAAAGCCATACGAATTAATGCCAATACCTAACTACACCGCTCTAGCAATGCGATTAACCAGCATTGCAGCGCTCAGAGCAGCATGCTAAGGTGCAGTTTAATCGCACATAATGTATGTTTTGTATGCACTTGAATAATGCTTTGCAGTTTTCTGCTTTACCTTTGTTGGCTTCTTTGTATAATGGCGACTCCAACGCTAGGGGCATAGTTCCAATTGGTA